>NZ_PKFA01000035.1:0-98487 GCF_002919275.1 Thermocrispum sp.
CAGCCGTGTCGCTGAGTCGACCGGTGACCGTTACGCTTCGTTAGCCCCTGTCGCTGTGGCATCCATCACACGAACGAGTGCCAGGCGGGACGGAAGGGCCGTTCGCAGGAGCAGTCAAGGAGGGCACGTCATGCTCAAGGGGTTCAAAGAGTTCATCATGCGGGGGAACATCGTTGAACTCGCGGTCGCGGTCGTCGTGGGAACCGCGTTCGTCGACCTCGTGACGATCTTCACCAACAGCATCATCAACCCGCTGATCGCCTCCTTCGGTGGCAGCAGCAACGTGGGCCTGGCGATTCAGCTGGTCGACGGAAACCCGAAGTCCGTGCTGGACTTCGGCGCAGTGATCAACGGTGCGGTGACGTTCCTGCTGACCGCGGCGGTGGTGTACTTCCTGGTCGTGCTGCCGTTCAACAAGATCCAGGCGCGGATCAAGGCACGCCGCGGCATCCCGCAGCAGGAGGAGCCGCCGAGCGACAACGAACTGCTGATCGAGATCAGGGACTTGCTGAAAGCTCAGGCCAACCACTGACAGAGCGAGGTGACGCCGGGGCGCCGAGCCTGTTGCGAGGCCGTGGTGCGGCGCCCCGGCTGAGGGTGACGCTGGACGGGCAGGGCATACCTGGGCGCTCGACCCCGCATGGCGCTCGGCGCGCAGGCAACTCCATGAGCTTGCCAACGGCTCACCGCGCCCGGATGGGTTCACGGGTGTCCTTCGCCGCCGCGGACGGCCGCCAGCGACCATCGACGGCCGGCACGCACGTCACGACGAGACACATTCCGGAGATCGGCCGACGTTTCGTCGATCCGGCGTCCGGGTGCTGAGCGAAACCACCAACTACTGAGCGAGGCAACCAACCCGTAAGCGAAGCGACTCCATTGCTGAACAGAGCGTCCGGATGCCGAGCGAAACCGCCGGTTACTGAGCGAAGTGGCCAGCTGCTGAGGGAAGCAGCCTGCTTCTGAACGAACGCGAGTGCCGAGGCCTCCCCGTGGGACATAGCCAATCTCGGCGAACACCTGCGAGAGGCGGCGTGCCCGGGAATGAGCGGCCTCGGCGCGCCCCTGGGCCAATGCCGGTGAGGCAATGGACGCCGCAGTGTGGCCATGCCCGAAGCTCAGTGACGCGGCGGGCGATTGGCTGGTGGTGCAGGGGCGATTGGTCAGTGGTGCGGTGGGCGATTGGCCAAATACCACTCGTCCCGGTCACCCTCCCGCGGCGAGAAATCCCGCTCGTCGGAGGTGGTCTCCGGGAGGACATCGCCGAACACCTCGTGGATCCGCCGAGCGGAGACGGCCGCCCGCCGAGCGCTCTGCTTGCGGGGTGGCTCCGCCGCGCCGGTACCGGACTGATCCGACTCAGGACCGGTGGCGGACTGATCCGACGCAGGAGCGATGCCGGACTGACCCGCCCCGGAACCGCTGCCGAGGTGATCCGCGGCAGGCCGCGCGGGATCGCGCTGCTCACCACCGGTGTCGCCGTGGTCCCGGTCGAGCTCGGACATGGTGCCATCATGGCACGCCCGGCCGAGAGATCCGGCGGGGGAGCGTTGCCGCCGACCGGGAGCAGCATTACCCCCAGCGCAGCCTGCCACCAGCCGAGATCAGCATTACCTCCAGCCGGGATCAGGGCTCGGGCTCGAGGGCGCCGGACAATTCGGAGATGACGTGCGGCACGAGCGAGGCCAGCGTGGCCATGCCGTCACGCACCGCAGCCCGGGAGCCCGCCAGGTTGACCACCAGCGTGCTGCCCGAGATACCGACCAGGCCCCGGGAGATGCCGGCATCCACCGCACCCGCCGACAGCCCGGAGGAACGCAGTGCCTCGGCGATGCCCGGGATGGTCTGGTCGAGCACGCCCTGGGTCGCCTCCGGCGTCACGTCGCGCGGCGACACACCGGTGCCACCGACCGTGATCACCAGGTCCGCCCCGCCGATCACCGCGGTGTTCAAGGCATTGCGGATGGAGACCGTGTCGCCGGGGACGCTGACCGTGCCGTCGACGATGAAGCCGACCTCCTTCAACAGCTCGGTGACCAGCGGACCCGTGGTGTCCTCGACCTCGCCGTTGGCGACTCGATCGTCGACGACGACGACCAACGCTCTCCCCAACCGTTGCGCCGCACTGCGTTCCATGGCCGTTACGTTAGTCGGTGGCCGAGCCGCCACGCGCAGTGAGGTTCTCCCGACGCGATCCGTGTCGGCCTCCGCCCGCCGCCCAGCACCGCCATCCGTGGCTCCCCGCGCTCGTTACCAGGGTTCGGCGGAAGGAAGGCGATCGGTGCAGGTCGCTTGCGTCCGGTACGCACTCTGGACGTTGCGTCCGGTGTCGTCAGTTGCCCGGCACGGGCTCGGCCCCCAGCGTGACCTCGACCGTGCGGCCGCTCTGCAAGGTCAGGACGACCTTCTCCCCTGGCGCCCGGGTCCGCACCGCGGCCACCAGCTCGTCGGCGTCCTCGACCCGGCGGTCACCGATCTTCACCACCACGTCGCCCTCCTTGAGCCCAGCCTTCGCCGCCGGGGAGTCCTGCAGCACGCGGACGATCTGCGCCCCGCCGTTCGGGGCGTCGCCGACCATCGTGCCGATGTAGGTCTGCGTCGCCTTACCGGTCTCGATGATCTCGTCCGCGGTGCGGCGCGCCTGGTCGATCGGGATGGCGAAGCCGATGCCGATGTTGCCGACCCGGCCCCCGTCGCTGGAGCTCGACGGGCTGTAGATGGCCGAGTTGATGCCGATCACCCGGCCGTTCATGTCCACCAGCGGGCCGCCGGAGTTCCCCGGGTTGATGGCCGCGTCGGTCTGGATCGCGTCCATCGCGGTCGCCTGGTCACCACGGCCTCCCGCGGTCACCGGACGGTTCAGCGCGCTGATGATGCCCGCCGTCACCGTTCCGGACAGATCGTACGGGGAGCCGATGGCCACCACGGTCTGGCCGACCCGCAGATCGTCCGACCTGCCCAGCTCGACCGGCTGCAACCCCTTCACACCCTCGGCTTTGACCACCGCGATGTCGGTGGTCGGGTTGCGCCCGACCACCGACGCCTTGGCGTCCTGGCCGTCGTGGAACACCACCCGGATATGACCCCGCCCTTCGGCGGCGGCCTCGACCACGTGGTTGTTGGTCATGATGTAGCCGTCGTCGGTCAGGATGAAACCGGAGCCCTCCCCGACCGACCCGGGACCGCTGACCTCCAGCTGCACCACGCTGGGCGAGACCTTCTCGGCGACCGCCTCGATACTGCCCTTGGGCGCGCTGCCCGTCTGCCGCGCCGGCCGCTCCTGCTCCAGCGCGTTGATCGTCGGCCCGGGGTCGACACGCTCGGCCGCGAGGTACCCGCTCACCCCGCCTGCCCCGGCGCCGACCAGCAACGACAGCACCGCCACCCCGGCGATCAACCCGCCGCGCCGCTTGCGCTCTCCGGACGGCGCCTGGGGGTATCCCATCGGTGGATACGTCGGTGTCCCGGCATGGTGGGCCGCCCGCTGCATTTCCTCGATCGACCACACCCGGTTCGCTGACGTCGGCTCGTCGTTGTGCTGCATGTCTCCACCGTGCGCTGCGGTCCTGAGAAGGGGCTGAGGCCACCCTGTGGGCTCACTTCAAGACTAGCCGGGCTCGCCCGGCAGCCGGATGGTGAGCAACGCGCCGCCACGAGCCGACCGGCCGGCGTACACGGTGCCGCCGTGCCGCAACGCGGCCTGCTTGACGATGGCCAGACCCAGGCCGGAACCGGGCAGCCCGCGGGCACTCACCGAGCGGTAGAACCGGTCGAAGACGTGGGGAATGTCCTCGTCAGCGATGCCCGGTCCTTCGTCGGCGACCTCCACCACCGCGGTGCCGTCGCCGAGCGGACGCAGCCGCACCTCGACCGTACCGCCCTCCGGCGAGAACTTCACCGCGTTGTCCAGCAGGTTCAACACCGCACGCTCCAGCTCGGTGGAGTCCCCGTACAGTGTCCACGGCTGCAGCGACACGTCGAATTCCACACTTCCGGCCCGCCGGCGAGCACGTTCCAGCGCACGCTCGACGACGTCGACCATGTCGACCTGATCCGGCTCCGGGGGCGGAGCGTCACCGCGAGCCAGCAGCGACAGATCGCCGATCAACTGCGTGATCTCGTCGAGCTGCCCGGTGATGTCACGCGCGATCTCCGCGCGGTCCTGGTCGGACAGCCGCCGGGCACCGGGCTTGTCGGCCGCCAGGAGCAGCTCCAAGTTGGTCCGCATGGACGTCAACGGGGTGCGCAGTTCGTGCCCGGCGTCGGCGACCAGTTGGCGCTGCTTTTCCTGGGCGTCGGCCACCGCGGCCAGCATCCGGTTGAAGCTGAACGTCAGACGGGCCAGCTCGTCGTCACCGGAAACCGGAATCGGCCGCAGGTCGCCGGTGGCCGACACCCGCTCGGTCGCCGCCGTCAGGTTCTCCACCGGCCGCAGGCTCCCCCTGGCCACCGCGGTGCCCGCACCGGCGGCGACCACGACACCCGCACCGCCGATGACGAACAACACGACGGCCAGCCTGCGCAGGATGTTCTGGGTCGGCTCGAGCGGCTGAGCCAGCACCATCGCCTCACCCGGGCCGGACGGCAGCGCGATCACGCGCGAGTTCGATTTCGGCTCGGTCCGCAGCGAGAACGAGCTGTCACCGGTGGCCACCCGCAGCTCCGGCTCTCCCCACGGCGGAGCGTGGCCGACCGGGTTGCGCATCTGCGCCACCCCGGTCGCGGACAACGACAGCACACCGATCTCGATGTCGGTCGAGGCCAGGAAAGCCGCGGGAATCTGCTCCACGCGGTTGGTCACCGGCGGCGCCTGCACGGCGTTCTGCGCGCGTTCGATCAGCTGCTCGTCCAGCGTCTCGTACAGATTCGCCCGCATGGTGAAGTAGGCGCCGAGCGAGACCAACGCGACCGTGACCGCCACACAGCTGGCGGCCAGCAGCGACACCCGCTTGCGCAGCGACATCCGCCAGCGCGCCGGACCGGGGTCGACGTCCCCTCCGCCACCGTCGGACTCGGTCACCCAGGTGCTCCCGGGAGCAGGTCGGGTCACGGAGGGGTCTCCCGCAGCACGTACCCGACACCGCGCACGGTGTGGATCAAGCGGGGCTCGCCACCGGCCTCCGTCTTACGTCGCAGGTATCCGATGTAGACCTCGAGGGCGTTGCCGGACGTCGGGAAGTCGTAGCCCCACACCTCTTCCAGGATCCGGCTCCGCGTCAGCACGTGCTTCGGGTATGTCATCAGCAGCTCGAGCAGCGCGAACTCGGTACGCGTGAGGCTGATGCTCCGCTCCCCGCGGGTCACCTCCCTGGTCGCCGGATTCAACGTGAGGTCGGCGAACTGCAGCACGGATGCCTGCCCACCACCCGCCGGCTCGGCAGACGCACGGCGCAACAGCGCGCGCAACCGGGCAAGCAGCTCCTCCAACGCGAACGGCTTGGGCAGGTAGTCGTCGGCTCCCGCGTCCAACCCGGCCACCCGGTCCGACACCGCGTCCCGCGCGGTCAGCACCAGGATCGGCAGGTCGTCTCCCCTGCTGCGCAGCCTGCGAGCCACTTCGAGCCCGTCCACGCGCGGCATCATCACGTCGAGCACCATGGCGTCCGGCCGGTTGGCCTCGATGGCCTCGAGTGCCTGGGCACCGTCGCTGGCCAGGTCGACGGAATAGCCGTTGAACTCCAGTGATCGGCGCAGCGACTCCCGCACCGCCCGGTCGTCGTCGACGACAAGAATGCGCATGCGCACAGTCTTACTCCCCAGGCTGAGCCTCCGCTGAGAACGGCGGGGTCAGTCGGGCTTCCGTGGTACCGGTGCGTGCCATTTCCGCCACAGCGCCAGCAGCCGGACTGCGATCACCAGCGCGGCGGCGACGACCGTGACCGGCCCTTGCGGAAGCTGCAGCGCGTGCCCCACGCCGACCACCACGGCGCCGACCAAGGCAGCGAGCGCGTAGATCTCCCGCCGCAGCACCACCGGGATCTCCCGCAACAACAAGTCGCGCGCCGCACCACCGCCGATCCCGGTGGTCATCCCGATCAAACACGCCGTGTAGACGGGGGCTTGGGCATCGAGGGCGATCGCCGTGCCCGACGTCGCGAAGACACCGAGCCCGACCGCGTCGGCGACCAGCACGGGCCGCCGGAGCCGGGCGACCTGCGGATGGAAGAAGAACACCACCAGCGCGGTCACCGCACAGACGGTCAGGAACTGCCACGTCCGCAACGTCATCGGCGGATGGATCCCGAGCAGCACGTCACGCATGATCCCGCCGCCGAGTCCGGTGGTCGTGGCCAGCACGGCGACACCGAACAAGTCGAGCCGGGCGTGGACGGCCGCAAGAGCGCCGGACGCGGCGAAGGCCACCACGCCGATCAGCTCGAGCGCCAGGAGCATCAGTCGTCGAGCAGGCCGCCCCGATAGGCCAGCAGCGCCGCCTGTACCCGGTTGGCTGCGCCGATCTTGGCCAGCACCGACGACACGTAGCCCTTCACCGTGGCCTCGGAGAGGAACAACGTCGACCCGATCTCGGAATTGGACATTCCCTTGGCGATCAGGGTGACCACTTCGCGTTCCCGCTCCGACAGCGACGCCAGCAGCTCACGCGCCGGGGCCGCGGCACGCTGCTCGTCACGCTGTGCACGGATGATCCGCGCCGCCACGCCGGGGTCGAGCACCGCACCGCCGCGCGCCAGGTCACGAACCGCCTGCGCCAGCTGGGCGGGGCGGATGTCCTTGAGCAGGAACCCTTGTGCCCCGGCGCTCAACGCACGGGAGACGTAGCTGTCGATGTCGAACGTAGTCAGCATGGCCACCGCGGGCGGCTCGGCCAGCGCGAGGATGCCGTGCAACGCCTCCAGGCCGTCTTCCTCGCCTGCCATCTTGATGTCCAGCAGCGCGACGTCCGGATGGTGCCGACGAGCGACCTCCACCGCCGATCGTCCATCGGCTGCCTCGCCGACGACCTCCATGTCCTCGGCACCGGACAGCATCGTGCGCAAACTCGAGCGGACGATTTCCTCGTCGTCCGCGAACATCACCCTGATCACTGGCGTCCTCCGACCTGGCCTTCGACATGGAGAGGCTACTCACCTAGGTAGACGCACGAGACCGGCACAGGTGTACGCGCGGGCAGAAGATTCACGCTGCGGGTTGACGATCGATCGCCAGCCGCGCATGCGCCCGGTCGTCGAACCGGAACAAGCCGGCTTGGGCAACGAGCCATGCGCGGCGGCTTCAGCTACCCCGGCGACCGGCCGTGCCACCTCGGAGCACGGCGCGGACGACCTGGCGCAGCCGCTCACGTCACCGGGTTGCGATGGCCGTGCCCGGCCAGCGGCGGGGGATGTACGCAGCGTCCTGTCGTCGAGTCGCTTGCTCACCCGTGCCGCACCGTCGCTCGGCAGGCCGGGCGACACACTGCTGCTCGACGACGGTTGCTCATGCCTGCGCGGTGGCCAGCGCCGATTTGATCGCACCCCAGCTGACCCGCATGGACGCCTTCGCCCCAGGGTTGAGCAGCAGGTCGATCCCGCTGTCCGGCATCGCCTCGATCAGCTCCTCGATCGTCACGTCCCGCCAGTTCGGCACGTCGATGGTGTCCCGGACGCGGTACGACGACGCGATCAGCACCGACGGCACACCGTCCGGGGCGCGCCGGACAACCGCGACACCGCTGTCGTCCACGGCGATACCGACCAGCGTGTTGGCCAAAGCTCTGACCAACTCGTCGGGGTTGGCTTCGCCTCGCTGCAGCCTGGTCAGCGCGTCGTCGACCGGGTCGAGCGGGGAATCCGGTGAGCAGGGCTGGTAGATCGGGTTGGGCTCGAACTTGCCGTACGGCTCTCCCCGCCGCACCCGCCAGGCGCCGACGACGGCGGTCAACGGCGGCTTGGGCTGTTCCTCGGTCGGTCTCCAGGCCTTGTCGATGAGGAACATGACCCCGTCGTCGGGGCCGAACTCCTGTCCGCCCTCGCCAGCGGTGGACTGCGCGGACGCGTTTCCACCGGGGGCGGGCGAGGCTTCACCCGGCTGCTCGGATCCGGCCGAAGGGGTGGCAGGCTGCTCGGCGCCAGAACCGGCGGCATCGGTCTGCAGCTGCTTCGTCGATTCGGCCTGGTGGTCCTCGGCCGCGACCGCAGCGGCCTTCTTCGCCTTGCTCGTCTTCCTGGTGGTGGCTTTCCTGGTGGTCGCGGGCCCCGCAGCCTTCTTCGTGGCGGCCGGCTTCTTCGCTGCCGACGTCTTCGTGGCCGAGGTGGCCACTTCGGCATCGGCCGGTTTCGCGGTGGTCGCCGCCTTCTTGGTCGCCGCCGACTTCCGGGACGTCGACGCCTTCTTCGTCGGGGCATCCGCCTGGGTCTCGGACGATTGCCTGGTACGCCGAGCGGCCGCCCTGCTCGATGTCTTCTTGGTCGCCTTGCCCGACGTCTTCCGGGTCTCGTCAGCGGGTGATGTGGTCATGACGCACGCCCTGTCTCAAGTCACTCCACACGAGGGAGAGCAATGGTGTCGATCATGCGGGACAACCACGGCAGCTCGGTTCCGTCGCCGGCATCCGGCCCGGAGGCCTCCGCGGCTTCCGGCGGAACGCTCGGTCGGGCCATGACGTCGGTCTGCACCGGCTCCTCGGCCAGCGGATGGCCTGGCCGTCCGTCGGCCAGCTCGGCGCTCGACACCAGCCGCGCCGCGGACCGGGTCGCCACGTCCAGCCGCTCGGCAAGCTGCTCGGCGACGGCGCGCAGCAGATGGGCCGGGCCGTCGTCGCTTTCCTGGTAGACCAGCAGGCAACGCTCGGGATTCAGGGGCACGGTGCGCACGCCCGCCGGGTCGGCCGCGAAGTTCTCCGGGCGGATCCACAGCCCGGCCTGGATCACTTCCACCACGGTTCCCGGCCCCAGCGAATACACCCCCGGTCCGGTCTGGACGGCCCCCATCAGCGGCGCGCGCCACTTCCTGACCAGCGGCGCGGACCCGTCGGGGCGATGGGTGACGACTTGGACGAAAGGACGCCAGCCGGGGGAGCCGTCGGGCCGGAGCGTGATCACGTCCAAGGCCACCGGCGACCCCGCGGGAATGCCGGTGTAACAGGTGATCTCCGTGCCCAACGCCTCGGCGAGGGTCCGCCCGAAGAATTCGTCGCCGACCTGGTCCACCGCCCCGCAGCGCACGAACCGCGCCGCGGTCGCGATCGGCCGCGGCAACGTGCTCCAGTAGCCGACGACGTCCGTCAGCTGGATACCGGGCAGGCCAGCGGCGCCGAGCATGATCGTCGGAGACTGCGGCAGGCACGGCACCATGCCGGTCAGCATCGCGCGTGACGCGGCCAGCAAACGCTCGTCGACGTCCGGCCGCACCCAGGCCCCGGCCGGCACCGGTTCCGCCACGCAGCGCGGACCGACCAGCCTGCCCTGGGCGAGTTCCATCGTGTCCCACACGGGCCGCGGAAACCGTTTGCCGTCCCACATCGGCTGTCCGCCGGGTGGGAAGGCGACCCAGCCGCTTCGCGCGTCGGCGTGCACGAACAGCCAGCCGCGGCCGTAGTGCACCTTCCCGCACGGCGCGATGACCACCCGGCCGACTTCGTTGGCCAGCCACGGCCAGAGCTCACCGGAAGCCTCGAACGGCTCCTGCCCAGGAACGATCCGCATCGGACGGGGGCTGCGGGGCACCGCGCTGGCGAACCGCCGCCACACCTGCGTCGGCGAGCGCAGCGGGATGTCCGCCACGACCACGTCGGCCGTCGGGTCCGGGGGCAGCGACTCGGCGAGCACCCGGACACCCGTGCTGACCTGCGCATCGGCGTGGACCACCAGCGTGTGCCCGATCCGGGTGGCGGCATACCCCTTGCGGAGGCTCTTGGTGAGCGACCTCGGCAGCGACATCGGCCTCCTCTCCGTCCTGGTCATCGGCCGCTGCGCCACTGCCCGGGCTCCGCTGCCGGGGCCGGACCGTGCGGCGGAGGGCACCGCCCACCCGGGTCGCCTTCACGCGGCCGTTTCGACCTTCGGTGCGCCTTCCGTCCGGTCCTGCGCCGTGTCCGTCTCGTTCTCGGCGTCCTGTCCTGCCTCGTTCGCGTCTTCCTGCTCGTTCTCGTCGGTCGGCGCCGGAAGGTCGAATCTGATTACATGCACGGCCAGCGGCTCCGGCTCGTTCATCGGTTCGCCGGTTTCGGCATCGAGCAGCAACGCCTCCCCGTCCTCGTCGACGAACCCGATGAACACGTTGCCCACGGTTTCCCGGTCGCGGTGATCCCGCCGCCGCGCCCACACCACCACGCGCTGTCCCGCCGGTAGCTCGGCAATCTCCTCGAGCACGTCGTCCCAGCTGTGGTGGGTGCTCGCCTCGTACGGGACGTCGAGGTCCCTGGCCAGTTCTTCGAGCCAGTGCAGCTCCGCAGGGTCCGGTGGCGGCGGTTCCCGCAGGTTCTCCACACCGTGGTCCCACGCGTGCACCCAGCCCCACGGGTCGTCCAGCGGCAGGCCGAACGGCTCCTCACCGGGTTCCTTGGGGACCACCACCGCGGCGTGCAGCGTCTGGTGCCGCCAGTCGCCGCTGTCCAGGTACCGCTTCGTCGCGCAGGCGAACAACCAGCCCCGCTCCATCTCGTCGTCTTCGTGCGGATCGACCAGTTGCATCGCGTCGCCGTAGTGGACGGTGAGCCAGCTTTCCGCTTTCCGCACCGCCGACTCCAGGTCGGGCGCGGACACCAGGGTGGGCATCACCGGCTCCGCCCACAACGGTTCCTTGCCGGTGAAGCGGGCCAGCACCAGGCTGTCGACCACGTCGTCGTCGACCAGCGCGATGTCCCCGAGCTGCGGATCGAGCAGCATCGCCTCGCCGTTGTCGTAGCAGGCGTACAGCAGATGCCCAGTGAAGTCCATGCCGGCGAACCGCCTGCGCAGCCACACCACACCGCGGGTGTCCGGTCCGCCGTCCAGGACGGCGGACCGCACCTCGTCCCACGTCGCGCAGGTAGCGACTTCGGCGTCCGGGAAGTGCTGGTCGAGCAGCCGCTGCCACCAGCCGGGCGCCTCGTCCTCCGGGCGCCACCCCAGCGCAGAAGCCGGCCGGTTGCTCAGCTCCGCATGCGCGGCGACGAGGCTCCCGCGAGCGTTGAGCCCCCAGCGCCAGTTGACGACGTCGATGTCCTCGATGTCGCCGAACGGGCGAGCGTTCGGCAAGGGGAACGGCTCCGAGCCGTCCTTCGGGACCGCCAGCGTGACGGCAAGAAGCTTGTCGTCCGGCTTGGCATCGGCGTACGCACAGCTGAAGTACGTCGCCCAGGTGGACTCCACCGACGGCTGATCGCTCACCACGACAAGCCCGCCGTAGGTGCGGTCCAGCCATTCCCGGGCCCGCTTCACCGGTTCGTCGGCCATGCTCGCCCGCCTTTCTGCGATCTCGCTACGCACCTGGGTTCGCCGCGGCTGACGTCATGCACCTGGCCGGGCGGCCGCGTCGGACGATGCACCGTCGCCGCTCGTGCGCGGCTCCATCTCTCACCACGTCGAGCTGGCCCGTCGTGGTTCGTTCTCCCCGTCCGGGGCCGCCACGTGCCGGGTCCGGTGAAGCCCTTGCTCACTCGTGCGCCGTGGCACACGAAGCCGGCTGCGTCATCGGGCCCCGCCCTCGCTCGCCGGTGGCTGTTCGGCGATGGTGTCGGCGTACGAAGGTGGTGGCACGAGAAGCGCGCGGGGGATCTGGTTCCCTTCGGAGTCGACCGCGTACAGATAGAACCGGCCCGAGCCGAGATCGTGCGGGTTCGGCACCGGCTCGCCACGGGTCATGGTCAACACGTCGGCGCTGGCCGCCCATGGGTTGGTGGTGACGCGAGCGATCACCGCGAGAGCGAAACCGGTCCGCTGTTGGAAAGCCTCGTCGGCCAGGTGCTCCAGAACCTTGATCAGGGCGTAGCGATTGTTGGTGACGAAATCCAGCGTGTGATCGTCGTAGAAAGGTACCGCGTCCGGACCGTGAGAAATGCGGTTCAGAAGGTAGGTGGCCGTGTCGCCACCCGACGAACGGTCGAGCGCCCACGCGAGATCGATCGACGTCCCGATCCGCCGTAGCGATGCCGGATGGGCCGGCACCAGCGATCCGGCAAGGGTACGTCCGCCTCGTTCGGCGTACCAGTAGAGGTCGTTCGCATTGACGATCTCGGCGACGTCCGCTAGCTGCTGAACCTTGCGGGAGGTCCCGTGTGCGTCGCTGCCATCGGCGAAGAACACGTCGATGCCCCGGGAGAAGGGACGGCGCGTGAGGATCCACGCGCGGGTCTGACCGGTCACACTGAGCACGACGGCTCGGGTCGAGTGGAATTCCGGCAGGAACGACGAGCGTTCCCGACCGTTCAGCAGGAATTCGATCCGGTCCAGGTCGTACACCGGATCGAACCGGGCAGGCCACGACGACTGCTGCGCCCTCTCGGGCTCCTGCCACTGCCGTTTGACGAGCTCGAGATTGACGCGAGAGAACTCCCTCGGTGTGGTGGTCCGCTGCGCGGGGTCGAACTGCTTGTTGGCCGCATCCACCATCTCGGCGCTGATCGGGAACCGCCGCAACGGGACCGACCACGACCGCCCGTACGGCGGCGGATTCAGCAGTTCGATGGAAATGGGCTCCCCGCTGTGGTCTGCCGCGTACAGGTAGTACCCGCCCGGCCGGCTGAGATCGTGCAGCTGCGGCAATGTGCCCGAGGCGATGTCCTCCGACGTGACGGCCCACGCGTCGAGGTATCGGCGATTCCAATGGTCGATCCAATCGCGCACGACGACCGCGACAGCGGAGTCTTCCGCCAGGCCGCGTAAAACCTCGTGAACAGCGCTCGGGTCCACCGACACGAAGTCGGCTCGGAAGGCGTCGCTGTCCCGGATGGCCGAAAGATCCCCGTGCACGGCGGCCAGTGCCTCTTCGACCCTTTCCCGGTTGCTGCCGAACGCGAGCACATCGCGCAGCCCAAGCGAGAGACCGTCGCCATAGCGAGGTGGCGCATCCGGCGAATCGGGGTTGACGGTGAACAGATCAGGGCGCGGCTGCTGGGACTCGGCCCCACCCCAGCTGGTCTTGCCGCCGGTGTGCGCATACATGTAAAGCTGGTGCGGTTCCCCCATGTCGACTTCTGCCAGCGGGCGCGCGGTGCCGTCCGGGAAGTACACCTGCGGCTCCACCGTGTTGGCGTCGACCCGTGCGCCGACGAGCCACGCGCCGACGGTGTCCCCGTCGATGCTCACCACGATGGCGGTGGTCTCTTTCGCGACGCGCGGCCCTCCGCTCTCCAGGAAGCGGCTGATCGCCTCCTTGCCGTGGACCGGACCGAACTCCACCGGCCACGGCGCCCCGGTCAGCCGCCACCATGACTGGGCACGCTCCAGATTCCTGGCGCTGGCGGGGTTGGTGTCGGCCGCCCACTGCAGCATGTCGGCGGTGACCGGCCCCCGCATCACCACCTGCTGCTCATCGCCGCGCGCGCCGGCCACGGTTGCCGACGCACTGTGGTCCGCAGGCAACGTGAGGGCGTCGAGGGGTAACGGGTTCCCCCGGTCGTCGACCGCGAACGCGAAGAACGCGCCGTCCTCGGCGAGCTCTCGCAACCGCGGTCGATCCTGACCGGGTTCGATCAACCAGCTGTCGGCGAACCACCGGTTCCAATCGTCGACCCGCACCCGCGCGAGCAATGCGCCACCGAAGTCCTCCCGATCGACCAGATTCTGCAGCACAGCGTCGGCGTCGGCCCGCTCGGTGGCAAAGAGGTGTGCTTCGGTGGCCGCCAGGACCTCAGGCGTAGCGCGGTCGCCCAGCGTCCGGTGAATCCAGTGGGCCACCTCGGGGTGGGTGCCGTCATTGGCCACGGACATCACCCCCAGCGAGCGGATCGAGGGATGCCACGGTGGCAACCGATCATTCGCGCCGTGATTCATCGCCCCCACAGCGGTCACCCCGGCCACAGCTGCGTAAAGGTAGATCCCCTGTGGCTCACCGAAGTCGACCTCGCTGAGGCTCCGCTCGGTGCCGTCGGCGAAGATCACCGCCATCTCGAGGGAATCGCCGGCCGCCATGCCTTTGATCACCCACGTGCGCGTCACGCCGCCGCCGTAGACACCGACCGCGACTCCGGCAACCACCCCACCGGAGCTCTCGGTGAGCCCGGCGCGTATGGACCGTTCGATGGCCGTTCGGTCAACCGGCGAGGCGCCTTCACCCACTGGGGCGAATTCGCTGGGCCAGGGTCTGCCGCTAAGGGCCCAGACGCGCTGAGCTCGCTCAAGGCTCACCCGGCTGGCCTCGTCCGTGGTTGCGCGTTCGAGCGTCGCGTCGGTGATCGGCTCCCGCCAGCGAACCGGCGCCTGGCCGGTGGCGGTTGGTGCCGTTTCACCGTGGTCGATCTGCGCCGTGTAGTGCTCCATCGGGATGGATTCACCCGAGGAATCCAGCGCGAACACGTAGAACCACTCGGCTTCGCCACCGAGCTCGGTCGCCGTCGGCAGATCGTCGCCAGGCCGGATGGTCCAGGTGTCGACGAACGACCGGTCCCACACGTCGGTGCGCAACCCGGCGACCACAGCGACCTTGAAATCCCGTTCGTTCAGCTGGTGCAGGCTCGAGACCACGTCCGACGGAGCCACCGAAAGCAACGGCACCCGCTGTCCTTCCAGGGCGCGCACTGCGGATTCGCCGACGATCCGGGTCAACTGGCTGCGCAACGGACCACGGTTGTCCACGTCCTGATTCGTGCCGTAGTCGAGCACGTCCACCACACCGATGGAGTGATACTCCTCGCTCCACACGTCCGGCACCTGGTACGCATTCGCGTCACGTGAGCCGACAACGTCATCCCAATCGCGTACCACGTACGCGTAGAGGTCGCCGGGCCCCCCGAAATCGGGCCTGACGCCTTCAGGATGTGTCGTGATCTCCCCGAACGCGTTCTGGAACACCATCAACGCCCGCAGTTGGCCAGCCGGCTTGGCCGTCAGCACGATCGCTCCGCCGACTTTGTCCGGCTGCTGCCGCAGCACGCCGTAGACCTCCTCGATGTCACGGACCGGCGCGAACACCTGGGGTTCGGGGAACCTGACCAGCCGCCAGTCCGACATCACCCGGTTGAAGATCCGCGAGCTTTCCAGATCCCCCCATCGGATGCGCGCGTCCAGGATCTCGGACACGTCGTCCATCCACACGGGCAACCGGCGCCACGGCAGCTGAGGCGAGGTCTGCCCCACGGCCGGACCGTCTGCCGGATGCTGCGCGGGCGCAGCCTGCTCGGTGTCGTGCGCGCCGGCTGGCTCCTGGTTGCCGTGGTCGACTGCCGAGGCCCCGTCGCCCTGCTCCTCCGGCGACGGCTCGCCCGACCGCTCCCCACCAGAACCCGACCCGTCCGCCTCAGACCGATCCGCCGACGGCACCTCCACACCCGACACATCCCCACCCCGCTCCAAACCACCATCAACCACCGAGGCCCCGTCGCCCTGCTCCTCCGGCGACGGGTCGCCCGACCGCTCCCCACCAGAACCCGACCCGTCCGCCTCAGACCGATCCGCCGACGGCACCTCACCGGCCGAAGTGTTCTCGGCCGCTGAGGTGACGTCACCGGTCTGTGCGTCGACGACGTCGGCGGGCTGCGTGCCCGAGGTGTCTGCTCCGCCGCGGAGGTTGGGGGCGTCGACGGGATGCCCCGGTTGGCCGGTGGGTGGTGAAGGGTGCGTGGGTGGGGTGGCGGCATGCGGACCACCGAAGAAGTCGGGGTCGATGGGGGCATATCCGATGCGGCCGGACAACCAGTTCGCGGTGGTGTTGGCCGCGGTGTCGAGGGTGCCGATCTGCTGGTTGGCCACGTCCACGATCACCACCCGCCCCTGCGGGTCGCGGTGCGCCAGCACGAAATGCCCGACCTGGCCGGGATCGGCAGGCGCGTAGTAGGCGACCCCCATCGCCTGCTCACCCGGCTGGCGCTGCAGCTCGTCGACAATCACCCGAGCCGGGTCGTCACCCTCCACCCATCGCATCGTCTCGCCGAGCAGCTGATTGACGTCCCCCACCGCCTGGGCCACACCCTCACCACTGGCCAGATACGGCCTGCCCTCCCACAGCGCGAACGCCGCCTGCACCACCCTCTCCAGGCAGTCCTGCAGCGACTCGCCGACCCGCGACCGCAACCCAGCCAGCAGCTCGCCGTACACATCACTGAAGAACCGCTGCGCCGCCTCCCGCGAGGCAAACCGCTCCCACACCACCACCTCACCCGCACCCAGCCCACCTGCCCGCTCCGCCGACAGCACACCCGCCGGCTCCCCGTACTGCAACCCGGCGACCCCTCCCTGCAAACCGACACCGACCCCACCGCCCAAGCCCTGGGACGACGGCGCATCCGCACCGTCCCGGCCGGGCGCCTCGTCACCGGCTGCCGCGGACTCACCGAGATCCGGACGGACGCTGACGTCAGCGGTCTGCCCATCGGACGCTCGGCCGGAGACGCCCCCATGTCCGGCGCGGTCCTGCTCCACCTGCGTCGGCGTGCGAGCCAGGAATTCGACCCGCGAACTGAGGGGCAGCCGGCCGAAACCACCGGCCTCCGGGTCGATCACGTCGATGCGCCCGGAACGCTCTCGATGGAGGATCACGTAACCTTCGCCGTTCCGGACGATCACCGCACTCCGGGTGTCGGTCAAGTGCGGCCAGACGTCGGCCCACGGCCCATTGGTCATCGCCGCGAAACGGTCAGCGGCCAACGCC
Organism: Thermocrispum sp.; assembly: GCF_002919275.1. Lineage (NCBI taxonomy): Bacteria > Bacillati > Actinomycetota > Actinomycetes > Pseudonocardiales > Pseudonocardiaceae > Thermocrispum > Thermocrispum sp. The sequence continues at coordinate 16,726 of NZ_PKFA01000035.1, forward strand.
TCGTAGCGCTCGACCTCGCTCCTCTCCCGGAAGGCCGTGCGCCGGGCCAGCGAGTCCGCGATCCCCAACGCCCGCGCGGCACCTTCCAGCTGTGCGGCGGCATTCCCGTCGAACGCCCACCCGTAACGCAGATCGAAAGCCAACTCCGCGTGGCTGTCGCTCACGAACAAGTCCCTCGTCGTCAGCCAGCCGTCCACCGCACCCGACGCGGTCACCTGATGCGTGCTGAACCGCACGTTCTCCCCAGCAGGCAGCCGACCGAACCCAGGACCCTTCGGATCGATCACGTGAACCGGGCCACCGGCATCCTTGCGATGCAAGATCAGATAGTTCTTGCCCTGGGCGGCCACCACGGCGCGCGGTCCCGAACCACCCCGCAAGAACTCCCACACCTGGTCCCAAGTGCCCTCCCGCATGCGTTCCCGCCGCGCGTGGATCTCCGCCTTGCGGACCAGATGCGACAGCCCCTCCGGTGAGAGGGGCCGCTCCAGCAACAAGGAGTCCACGAGACCGAAGGCCCTGGCGACGTCCGGGTACAGCCTTGCGGCGACATTCGACTCTTCATCGAACGCCCACCCGTATCGCTCGTTGAACAGCTCCGCCCGGTCACCCTCCGGCACCGAATCCCACGACACCACCTCGATCCGCGGTGAGCCGCCTGCCGGCGAGGCATGCGCGTCTTCGACTCCCGAGCCGGGGACGGGGTCGGCCGCGTGGAACTGTTCGCCTCGTCGAACATCCGGGGCGGACGAGTCGGACGAGACCACCTCTGCGGGTGCCGGCCCACCGGTGTCCTCCGCCGACAACACGGCTGCGGGCTCAGCGTGCGTGGGCCCTCCAGCTCCACCCGGCAAGGACGCGCCGGGCCCACCACCGACACCTGATGCCCCGCGCTCGCCCCCGGCACTCGAACCCTCGGCCGCGGCGTACTTCGTCCAGCGCGAGAGGTCCGCTTGACGGTGCGGCCACTCGTGCTCAGGCGCAGACGCGAGTTCCCTCAGCAGCACGGCCGCCGACACATCCGTATCCGACATGATCATCGTGGTGATGTTCCTGGCCGCACGCCTGCCCGAAACGAAGTCCTCGAACGTGAACTCGACCGCACCGAACCTGAGCGCGGACGCTATTACTTTCGTGAGGCCTGCACGCCTCGGGTCGTCCTCAGGAATACGCGGAGCACCGCGCTCATCGATCGCCGCGGCAATTGCTTCTGAAGCTGGCCCCTCCACGATCCGCCGGGTCATTTCGCTGATCGCCTCGAGCTCGTCGACGGCGGCCTTCACCAGGAAGTCCCACGGAAGCACCGCAATAGGATCGGGCGCAATGTCGGGCCGGCGGGCCAGCTGGGCGGCCAACTCGACTGCTTCGTCACGTCCCTTCGACAGGTACTGATAAGCCACAAGATCGCGGAATTGCTGGAACTGCCACCAGGTGGCGACCGGGGCTGCGTATCCGATGCCCTCGAGGATACGCACAGCTTCTGCTTTCGCATCGGATACTTCCGGATGGGTCAGCTTCCCCGACCGGCCGTCCCGTCCTTGGTCGGCGTGGGAAGCGTCTTCGCCCCGGTACGCTTCGGCGTCGCTGTCGGAGTCGTATTCTCTCTTGCTCGCCCGCATTCGCCGGCCATGCCAGAAATCCGTGTGTTGCGCCTTCTCCAGCGCCTGCACCGTCTCACCGAGCGGCCGGCTACCGTCGAACAGTTCAACCAGGTCCTTCGCCGGCATCGGTCGGAAACCGTGCCCGACGAGCAACGCCGGCAGCATCAGGTGCAAGTTGAGCCGGCCGTTGGTGTCCTGGAAGGGATGAACGATGTGCGTGGCTCGCACCACCTGGGCGATCGCCCGCAACCGCTCGGAGTCCGATCGCGCGTCGTCGATCCCGCGGTTGAACTCGGCGAACAAGTCCTCGAGAATGGTTACGACCTCACGTTCGCCGTAGTTCACCTCGTACCAGATTTCTCCGGGCTGCTGCTCCCTTGCGACAACCAACGGAACCACGTTGGACGCGCCGCTTTTTTCCCACACCTCGGCGGGCAACACCAATGGCCGACCGGCAATGACTTCATCGAAGACGTCCGGCGCAATCTTCGTGCCGAAAACCGGGAATTCTCCACCAATCTCGTTCCACATCAATTGTTCGCCGGACTCACCGGTGACCAGACGGTGCGCATGCTTGTACCAGTCGACCGAGAGCTTGGTCACCCCGCCGGTGAGCAAGACCTCCTCGTAAGCGCGCTCCAACCGCGCTTGGAAACCACGCGACTTCTCGCGGTCGTACATCTCACCGGGGTTGTCGCGGTAATACCGCTCCGCATAGCGCACGTCGCGCGGCCACAGATACAGGCGATGCCACTTGTTCCGGTGTTCGGCGATCTCCTGGACGATCGCCGCAGTTCGTGACTCCCGACTGGTTGCCGAATCGCCGCCAAATTCGCTACGGAACCCGCGCTGCGGAGATGTCGCGGGCTGCGCAGCACGACTCGACGTGCCGGCAGGCGACTCTCCCCGGCTCCCGGCACCGGACCCTGCCGAGGTGCCGCCACCCCCGTGCGCAGAGTCGCGGCCGGTCGGGAGACCACCGGGTTCGTCGCCGGACGTGGTGCGGTAGCTGGTTCGATCGTGGTCGAACTGTGCCCGGTCACGGGTCAGGTAACGCACGCTCGGATCGACTGGCAAGCGGCCGAATGCGCCGGTTCCCGAGGGGTCGATCACGTTGATGTGTCCGGAACGGTCCTTGTGCAAGACCACGTATTGTTGACCGTTCTCGACGATCACCGCGCCCCGGTCGGTGCCCCGCAGGAAGTTCCAGACGTCACTCCACGGCCCATGGCTCATGCCCTGGAACCGGTGCTCGGCAGCGTCCTTGAGATAGCCGACGTCAGCCATCCCCGAGAACGACTTGCGTTGCACCAAGGAATCCGCGACCCCGAGGGCGCGCTGCTGCACATCCGAAATCCGAGTGATGGGGGTTTCGTCGAACACCCACTCGTAGCGGCTCGTGAATTCTTCCTTCGCGAATGCGGCGTCCAGGAACGAGTCCTGGGTCCTTATCAGGCCCTCCACGGCGCCCGACTCCGTCAGTTGCTGGGGCAGGAAGTGGACGGGCTCGCCTTCGGGCAGCCGGCCGAACCGGCGGCCGGTCGGATCGATCACATGGACCGGGTCACCAGCATCCTTACGATGCAAGAGCAGGAAGTCGTTCCGATCGGGAACCACCACGACACGTGGCCCGTGACCGCCCCGCAGGAAATCCCACACCTCGCCCCACGAACCTGTCCGCATGCGCTCGAACCGGGCGTCGTGTTCCACCGCTCGCAACAGATGCGCGACCGACTGCTCGGACGGGAATGGCCGGTTCAGCAGGAACGAGTCCACCAGACCCAAGATCCGTGCACGACCCAACGGCAAGTGCTTCGCCGCCGCGTTCGTCTCGGTATCGAACATCTGCTTGTAACGGGTGTCGAACACCGGCTTCCGCTCTTCCGGTGACAGCGAGTCCCACGCCACCAGCTCGACCGGCCCCTGATCACCGGTGGACCGCACCGGCTCGCCTGAGCCGGATCCAGCGGATTCCTGACCCGTCAGTGGTGTGGTCGTGTCGGTGTGCGTGACCGGCCCAGGGCGCGTCGTGCCGCCGGCCGACGCGGGCACTTCCGGCGCCGATCTCGCAACTGTCGCGTCGGCGCCGTCTCGGGCGGTGATGCCGCTACCGCCCGTTGGAGCCTCGCCGGGTGCACGCCCGGTACCCGGCTCCGTGGAGGTGGCGCCGTCGCCGTGCTCGGCGAGCTGTTCGCCCGTCATGACCCACACATCCGTGCGGTCAGGCAGGTTGCCCAACGTCCTGCCGGCCACATCGATGACGTCGATCATTCCGTTGCCGAGCCGGTGCAGGACGAGATGGGTTTCCTCCGCGCCCTCGCCATAACGGATGACGGCCAGCTCGTCGTTCCACTCGTTTCGGATGTCCTCCAATACCGAGGTCAACTGGCCCGGCCGCATGCGCGCGAACCACGCGTCGGCATTCGCCACCCGGCTCCGCACCCCGGACAGATCGACCCGGCTGCCGACCCCCGATCTCTGAGTCAGCAGCTCCGCCAGCGCGGCAACCTGAGTACGGCCGTCCCGGCTCCCAGCCACGACGTCCTCCAGCTGCTCCAACACCCGGCGGTAGCGGTCCTGGAAGTACGACGCCGCCTGCTGCGTCCCCAGCCGGTCCCGCGTGACGAACGGCGAATTCGCCAGCCCGGACTGGTCGTCGTCCGAGTCGGGCGATTCATCCGACGGCTCGCCCCGGCGCTCGCCCTCGGTCTCGGCCGTGGGAGCGTCCTGCCCCGCCGGGTCGGCCGGACGAGTGCCGGGCCTCGCGCCATCCTGAGCTTCCGCACCCGAGGGAGCAGCAGACGAACCGTCGGACTCCCATGCGATGCCGAGACCGGCCGCGGTGTCCTCCGGCTCTGGCGTGGGCTCGCCGGACGGTCCGGTACGGGTGTCGGTGCCCTGGCTCGCCGACGCCGGGGACAAGCGTTCCTGCGCGGGCGAAGCGGTGACGGGTTCCTCGGTGATGGCGGGTGTGCCGGTGAATGCCGACCGCAATCCGCGACGACCGCCCGTCGTACCCGCCTGCGCCGAGTCGGTCGAGAAGGACCGGCTCGGACTTCCGCTCACGCGCGGATCTTCGCCCGCGGCGGCGGGTTCCGGGAGGTCGAATCTCACGGCCTTCTTGGGACCGGCCGCCGGGCCCTGCCGCAGTGCCGGCCGGCGAGGCGCGGGGTCCTGAGCCCCGTGACCGGACGCGGGTTCGCGCGAACTCCCGGCGGCGCCCGCGCTTGACGATTCCTCCGGCCCGACCTGTGGACCAGCGACCTGACCGGAGCCCTCGTGCCCGTCACCGCCCGCTGAACGTGACCACACCGCCGCCGCTTCGAACGCCGATTCCGAGCCTTCCGGAGAACTCCACGAGTTCAGCGGCGTGGTTGTCGGCGCTTCCGTCGCCGCCTCCGAACCGCGGCTGCTGCCGACAGTGCCGGCCCGCCCCGACGCCGCCGATGTGGCATCGGACCGGCGCGCAGAACTGTCGAGAGGCTGCCGTGCCGATGCTTCTTCCGTCTCGGGTCCGACTGCCTCGCCCTGCTGACGAACGTCCTCGAATCCCTCGACGTCGGACACCGGGTCGAAGAGTTCGGTCCGGTGGGTGGTGCGCCCGTCGTGGGACATCGGCATGAACTTCACGACGCGGTCTCTCGGCACGGTGCCGAGCTCCCCGGTCACGACGTCGATGACGTTGATCAACCGGTCCTCGCCGTTGAAGTGTGCGATGGCGTAGTTCTGACCGTCCTCGATGATCACGCCCGTGACGTCGTCCGAGTTTTCGTACAGGTACCCCAGGATGTCCTCCAGGGTCCCCGAGCTGAGATTGGCGAACTTCGCGTCCACATTCCCAGCCCATTGCCGGACGTGATCGGTGTCGACCCATTCCCACATCGGCCTTCGCTGGGTCAATGCGTCCGCCATCGCCAGCGCTTTCGCCCGCCGGTCCGCCACGTTCGTCACGTCGACGTCCGCGAACGGGCGGAACATGTTGCCGTAGTGGAGCTGGAAATGATCGCGCGCTTCTTCGGCCGAATCGAACCAGTCCCGCGTCACGAACACATCGGCCGCTTGCTCGAACTCGGGCACCAGCTGGTCATCGGACGCCGGGTGGCGGGCGTCGCTCTCGTTCGTGGCAGCGACCTCAGCGTCCGAGCGCGCTTCGGTCCGCGAAGCGGGCTCAGCGGGCGGCGTGGTCTCGGCCGGGGGCACCGGTTCGGTCTGCGGTAGGGCCTGGTGGGACTCGGCAGGCCGCGCCGCCCGGTCATGTTCGACCTGCGCCAGGTCGCGAACCATGTACTCGACGGTCCTGTCGGCCGCGTCCGCAGGCAGCCGGTCGTAGCCTCCTCGGATCGGATCGATCACGCTGACCTGTCCGGCCTCGGTACGGTCGAGGAAGAAGTAGCGCTGACCGTCGCGAACGATCGCCAGCCGTGGTTGCGAGCCGCCACGCAATTGCCCCAGCACCTCGCTCCACGTGCCGGAGAGCATGTTCGCGAAACGGTTCTCGCTCACTCGCGCCAGATAGGCGAGGTCTTCCTCAGCGCGATACGGCTCGCGACGCAGCACGGAATCCGCCAGCCCGAGAATCCGTGCCCGCTCGTCGGACAGCCTTGCCGCCGGGGTTTCGCCGAGGACGTTGCCGTAATGCTCCGCGAACGCCAGATCCGCATCCTCGTGCCAGGTGTCGACCGTGGTGAGCCATCCGTCGATCCCGCCGGACTCGGTCCGCTCGTGTGTCAGGAACCGAACGTTCTGCCCGGTGGGCAGATTGCCGAACGTTCGATTCGCCACGTCGATGACGTGCACCGGGGAATCAGGACCGTTCCGGTGCAAAATCAGGTGATTGCCGTCATGCGGAACGATCACTGCCCGCGGGCGCGGAGCGTCGCGCAGCTGGTCCCACACCTGCTTCCAGGTTCCCTCCCGCATGCGCTCGAACCGCGCATCCACCTCTGCCTGCTGCAAAAGATGGCTGACTTGCTTCCTGGACAAGAACGGTTCGTTCAGCAGCAGCGAGTCCACCACACCGAGCACGCGCTGACGCTCGGAGGGCAAGCCGGCCACACCCGCGTTCGCCCTCTCATCGAAGGCCCACGCATAGTGGGAATCGAAGAGCTCCGCGCTTTCCCCCGGTCGCAGCGAATCCCCGGTGACGACCGAAACGCCCTCGATCGATCGCGTGCCGGACGCCGCGCCGCCCCGGTCGTTCGTAGTACCTGCCGCGGCCCCGTCCGAGGCCTGCGTGGTCTCTCGGGCAGCCTCCGCACCAGGAACGGAGGCCCGCTCGCTCTGCTGGGTCGAGGATCGTTCCCCGCTCGGCCCCGAACCCCCGTTGTCCGGCGGCTCGGCCGACGTCGGACGAGCCGGCTGCGTCGAACTCCGGCCCGGACCGACCAGTTCCACCTCGGTGAAGCGAACCGTCTGATCGGGATGCAGTCGAGCGAGCTCTTGCCGGTGCACGTCGAAGACGGCGAACTGACGTGAACCGTTGCCCCTGTGCGCGATGATGTGCTCGGTGCCGCGCTCGACGATCACCGCTCCACCGCGCGGCCTGGCACGCAGGTAGCTCTCCACATCCCGCCACGTGCCCACACGCATCTGTTCGAAGTCCGCGTCCGCGCGCCTGGCGAAGTGCCGCAGGTATTCGACGCCACGCTCGCTCGGGAACGCCCTGTTCAGCAGCACCGAGTAGGCAGCAGCGATGGCCCGCGCCCGGCGATCCTGCAGGCTCTCCACCGAAAGGTCCGCCAGCGGCCGCAACAGATCTCCGTATCGGTTCTGGAAGTACGACCGGGCGTCCTCCTCGCTGGAGAACCGATCCTGGGTGACGAACCGGGTCTCGGTCGCCGCTGCCGCGGGCCGCAGCACCGTGAACGGATACCCCACCTCGTGGGTCAGATCGCCGATCCGCCCGTTCACCGGGTCGATCACGGTCAGCTGCCCGGCGCCCGGTTGCCAGTGGGCGACCCGCATCTCACCGTTCCGGTCGGGACCGAGCTGGATGACGGCTACCGCGTCCCCGGGTCTGCTCCGCAGGCGATCCCATATTTCTTCCAGGTTCCTTGCGCGACCGCTGAACCGTGCGTCGCCGTATCGATGCTGCAGTTGGCGCACATCGTCGATCTCGTTCGCAATCGGCCTTTCCTGCAACAGCGATTCGGCAGCCATGCGAGCCCACACCCTGCGGCCCCACGCACTTTCCGGCACCAGGCCCGGCCGAACGTCCAGCAATTGGCCGTAGCGGAACTGGGCGTGCGATCGCGCTTCGTCGTCCGACTCGAAGGCCGCACGCGTCAGGATCTTCCGGCCCGGGTCGGGCCAGACGAAGGGCACCATGCGATATTCATTGGCGGGGTGCAACTGGGCATAACGTTGTCCCACCGGATCGATGACATGCATCCGCCCGGAGTCGTCCAATTCCGCGACGAAATAGTCCGCACCCCGGCGGTAGCGGACCTCCACGATTCCTGCAGCCCGCTTCCCGTATTTGACGTTCAGCTGCAGAACGTCCCTCATGGTGTCCGGCTTGATGCGCGGCGCGTCGCGGAATTTCGCCAGCAGATTCTCGCGCCCGTTCCGGTTCCAGCTCAGGCTGGCCACGTTCTCCGACGGCCCGCGCGACAGAACCAGGTCGACAACCTGTCGCGCGATGTCCAGGCGGCTGGCGGAGGTGCGGCTCGAAGGGCCGGCAACCAATTCGAACAAGCTGCCGTAGCGCGCCTCGAAGCGCGACCGCGCATGGTCGTCCGATGCGAAAGAATCCCGGATGACAAGCCGCGAGTCCTGGCCACCTGCGGGTTCGGACCGCGACGCCCCGGCCTCGGCCGGCCCGGCCTGTGCCCCTTCGCCTTGAGGGGCAGCGGCATGCCCGGCGTGACCAGCCGGTCCCCCTCTCAGCTGCACCACGCCGAACTGCTCGAGAGACGGCGTCGGCCCGGTACGTGCAGCCGTGTCGATCAGCCCCACAGGGCTCCAGTAGTGCACGAAGCGCGGCCCGGGCGTCGCGACCATGAAGCGAACGGCCTGTCCGCGAGGCACGCGGCCGATCGTCCCGTTGGCCACGTCGATGACGTTGATCGGGAACGTGAGGGCGACATTTCTGACGCCGACCGGATAATTGAGTGCGGGGCCGGGGTCCGGATGCGCGATCAGATAGCTTTCCCGACCGTCCCGGACGACTTCGATGATCGCCATCGGGCGATTCATCATGCCGAGGACGGGATCCCATACCAGAACGTTCCGAAGATGGCCCCAGATCTCGTCCGGAGTCGCGGCGATCATCTTCTCGAATTCGCCGACTCCTGGCTCGAAGTAGCTGCGTAGGTAGCTGATGTCGACGCCCTGATGGGGCCACCAGTTCATCAGCAAACTGGTGGTGGCTGCCAGCGCCTGAACTCGCCGATCGGTCACGCTGTCGACAGGAATGCGCGCCAGTCCGCCGAGCTGCTGGCCGTAGCGGTGCTGGAACATCTGTTCCGCCGGCATGCGGCCACCGAGCATGTCTGCGGTGATGACGAGGTCGCGGAATCGGCCGCTCGCCGACTCGAGGATCCGAGGAATCCAGCTCCCGATCCGTTCGTCACGGCCTTCGGGGGAAAGCTCGGGCCTCGATTCGAAGGGCGGGGCCTCTGGAATGGTCGGTTGACGGTCAGGTCCGGCGCCTCGACCGGCCGGCGATTCACCAGCTCGAGGCACCGAGGAGGAGTCGGGCGAGGGGACATGAATGCCGAGGCCGACCGCGGCCGGATCGGCGCTCGGCTCGAAGGGGGCAGCTTCCTGGCGGGTGGCCGGTTGCCCGGATGTCCGTGCGACGGTCCTGGAGTCAGTGGTGGGCAGGGCAGTGCGCGCAGGCTGGCCGGGCTGTTCACCGTGCCGTGCGGTCCCACTGGTGCGGGTGTCGTGCGGGGCCCGGGCCCTGCTGGTCCGAGTGTCCTGAGGCGCGACAGTCTCGTCCTGCCGCCCCGTCCCACTGGTCCGAGCGTCGTGGGGTGCGGTGGTCCTGTCGTGCTGTCCGGTCCCACTGGTTTGGGTGTCGTGCGGGGCCCGGGCCCTGCTGGTCTGGGTGTCCTGGGGTGCGGTGGTCTCGTCGTGCCGCGCGGTCCTGCTGGTGTGGGTGTCGTGGGGTGCGGTGGTCTCGTCGTGCTGTCCGGTCCTACTGGTGTGGGTGTCTTGTGTGTGCTGGACCGGTGTCTGCTCGGTCCGCCGAGTCGTGTCGGTGGTGTGGGTGTCGTGTTGGCTGGTTCTGGTGGTGTGGGTGGTGGTGGGTGGGGTGGTGTGGTGGGTGTTTCTGGCTTGGTCGAGTTGGTGGGTGTAGGTGTGCCAGGAGTCGAGCCAGTTGTGGTAGGCGGTGTCGCGGTTGTGGATGAGTTGTTGGTGGGTGTGGTGGAGGGTTTCGGGGGTTTTGCCTTTCGGGTCGTGGGGCCGGAGTTGTTGGTGGTGGAGAAGTTCGAAAGCGGCGAGTTCTTTTTGGGCTTTGGTGAAGGCTTTGGCGGCTTCGGCTTCGGCGCGGGCAGCGTCGACGAGGCCGGCGGGCAGGGGCCGATAGGGGTCGGGGGTGTGCCGGATGTCGATGGCGTCGTGGACGGTGAAGGTGGTGTGGGCGGTGCTTTCGGGGCGGACGGTGTGTTGGTGGTGGACGACGATGCGCCAGTCGAGGTGGTGGCGGGAGACAGGGGTGATGTCGTGCGGAACCGGCCCCGCCGCGGGGGTGGGCTGGCCGTTGGAGGTGTGACCGTTGCCGGTGCCGGGCACGGGCTGCCCGTCGGTGGTGGGGGCGGGCTCGGGGGTGGGGAGGTTGTGGTAGGTGATGCGGGGCCTGGGCCGGTCACGCGGGACGCGGGACTCCAAAGACGCGTGCGTGGCGCGGACGTCGTCGGTTTTCGCATAGGGCATGTTCGCTTTGAAGAACGTGCGGGGATCGTCACCCACCGGAGGATGTTCAGTGCCCGCGCGAACGAACAAGTGGTTGATCGCCCTGGACCGCACGTGAGGTTCGACGGTGCGCATGTAGTCGTCGAAGACCCGCCGGTCGTACTCGGTGTCCAGCTTGACCCGGGCAGACGCGGACACCAGCTGCGGATCGTCGTGCAACCGGGCATGCAACTGAACCTGAATATTCTCCGGCAAATTGACCTTGAACTGACCGGCCAACGCCAACCCGAACCCACCCCGAATCGACGCCGGATTGATCTCCGCCTCCAGATACGGAAGGATCTTCGACAAATCCGCCGACTCACCCAGCAGCTGCTTGATCCCCTGCACCACCGCATTACGAATGTCCTCGACATTGCCGTGGTAATCATTGACCCCGATCTCATCCAAGAAATAGCTCGGCCCCGCCGGACGCCGCACCGAAGACGACATCGCCCGCGGCGGCAAAACCGGCACGAACCCCGGCGCCATCCGCCACGCCGCCAACTCGTCCTCCATCGCCACCACAGCCAGAACCGACTTCCGCAACCTCCCCCCACCACCATCCCCCAACCCCTGACCAGCACCGGTACTGCTGCTGGTGGTGGTGGTGTTCTGCTGACCAGTGCTGGTGGTGGTGGTGTTCTGCTGACCAGTGCTGGTGGTGGTGTGTTGCTGGTGGGTGGTGTCGTGGGTGGTGGCTGGGTGGTGGGTGATGGTGGGGCCGTGGCGGGTGAGGAGGGGTTGGGCGGGGTCGGCTTGGCCGAGGCGGGTGCGGTTGTCGGTGGGTGTGAGGGGGAGGTCGTCGGGGAGTCGGTAGAAGGTGACGTCTTGGGGTGGTGGGGGGGTGAGGTGGATGGTGCTGGTGGTGGTGAGGTTTCCGTGCTGGTCGACGCCGTGGCCGCGTTCGAGGGTGATGTCGAAGGCGATGCGGGCCCGGTATTTGGCGACCGGGCCGTGGGTGGTCATGGTTTGGGTGAAGTTCTTTTTGTCGCCGTGCAGGATCTGGGTTTTGGTGTTGGCCAGGGAGATGTCCATCCCGCCACCGGAGGCGACCAGGCCTGAGGCGGGCTGGCTGCCGCCGTCGGGGCCTGTGGCGCCGTCGGGGTGTTTGGGTTCGTGACCGATCCGGGCACCGTGGCTGGTGTGCAGGACCGCGTCCTCTTTGCCGGTGGTGATGTAGACGTCGGTTTCCACGTTGTTTTTCACGGTGAGTTCGTCGACGTGTTCGATGCCGACGAATTCGGGAGTGTCGATCAGGCGTGGTTTGACCACCAGGTAGTGGGTCTGCCCGCTGAGCCGGCCGGCCTCCCACCGCAGCGGGGTGATCAGCTTGCCCTGCAGGAACGCGGTCACCCAGTCACGCACGTCCTGCAACACCATGTTGAAGGTGTCGAAGTTACCCAGCGGCGCATCATGCCGGGACGCCGGCAGCAGCTGCCCGGCCGCGTCCTGCGCACGCCTGCTCGCCGACTCCTGCGCACCCTCCCGCAGCCAGTGACCCAGCCCCTCGGGCATCACCTCACCGGCCTTGCCCTCCACCGTCCTGATCCGCCACGACCGCTCGTTGACCAGCCTGTCGATCTGCTCGGCCACGTCCTGCCGCCACTGCTGGAACTGCTGCTGCAACGCCTCGACCGGGCCGCGAGCGTCCACATTGGTCACCACCACCCCCAACCCCAGCGGCACCGTCCCCTCCTGCTGCCCGGTGACATCGATCGGCCGGAACCGGCCCGCCCACTGCTCAGACACCCCCACCTGCCGACGCTGATGCACCTGCATCAACTGCCGGGCCCACTCGGCCACCTGCTCCACCTGACCATCAACAGCCCGCCCCGACCCCGGATGCGGCTCCACCGGAATCGCCGCCGCCTGCCGCGGCGTCACCCACATCACCACCGAATCCGGATACCGCACCTGCAACGACGCACTCCGCACCCGCGGATCACGCCACTGCAACCGATTCGCCTCGTCCTTGGCCTCCGCCGCCACATCCGCCAACGCATCAGCCCGCACCAACATCACCGGATCCGGCTCGGCCATCTTCACCACCGTGCCGATCGTCCCGAACATGGCCACATAACGATCCCGCGACCACGTCCTCCGCCAAATCGGGCCATCAACCGAATACATCCACCGCCACTGATGCACAAACGCCTGATGCTGCTCAGCCACCGGCGTCTGCCAAATCGCCTGCGACACATCCACACCCGCCCACCTCGACCAACCACGCACCCCCTCCCCACCCAGCGACCCCTCCTTCACAAACCGCAACTCCACAAACTCATGCGGCACCACACCATCAGCCGTGACAAACGGACGCGGATTCACCGGCGTAATCACCACCGCCGTATCCACATCCATAATCGACACCCGCCGCCGCCACACCTCACTCCCCCGAACCGGATCCGCCACATGCGGATTACGCTCCACATAATCCGGCAACAACTGATCCAACTCCGCCCGACGACCACCCCGCGGCACCAACGGCCCCCCGTCCGGCCCCCGCCGGAACACCGGATCCCCACCCGTCACCTGCTCAACCAACTCATCCAACGCCCCCCGCACCGCATCAGAAACACCCCCTACAAACACCACCTGAACACCATCCAACTCCGGCGACGCCCGCCGCACCAACTCATTCGGCCGCCGCGGCAGCTCATCCCTCTGATAAAAAACCTGATCCACCCCCCGCGACGGCGGCGGCACCGTACTCGTCAACTTCTCCGGAACCCATATCCGCAACGGATACTCACGAGTCCACCCCGACCACCGATCCGGCTCCACCCACCGATCCTCAGCAAACCGCCCAAACCCCTCCACCCCACCCGGCATCACCGCAAACGTCCGCGGCGCCTGCCGACCCGGCAACCCCGGCAACATCCGACGACGAATCTGCGAATGCCGATGATACGACCGCACCTCCGGAGTAATCTCCAACCGCGCCACAAACGGCACCATCCGCCGCTTCCCCACCGCCCCCGACGACAACAAATCACCACGCCGATGATCAAACTGCTCCCGCGCCTCCACCAAAACCTTATGCCCCGACCGCCGAACACCACCCCCACTCACCCCCGCATTACCAAAATGCGCAGTAAACGGCCCCACCGGCCGCGCAAACATCACCGTCGCCCCAGAACCACCCCGCACCGCCCCCTCCCGACCCGCCATTACAGTCTCCTTCACCCTATCCGAATAAACAACAGAAAACTCCTCCACCCCCGCCCGCGACGGCTCCACACTCAACTTCCCCCGCAACCTCACCGACGGCACAAACTCATGCAACGCCGCATCCGGCGGACGCACCCGAACCTCAACCCCACGCCCCGACAACAACCCATCCAAAAACTGCACCAAATGCTCATCAGACAAATCAACCCGCAACCCCTCCCGCGCCTCCAACTGCTCCCGCACCCGCGCATTCAACCCAGGCCCCCGCCACAACACCCCCACCCGCACACCCTCCCACTCCACCAACAACTTACGCCGCGTCGTCAAATGCCACCAACGCAACCCCGGAACATCCCGCAACGCCCCAAACAAATCCCGAAAAACCTGATCCCGCACCTCCAACACATCAACCACCACATCCCGACCCACACCCCGACCCTCCACCACCCACGACGGCGCAAAACGAACAACACCATCGGTGGCATCACTCGACCGGCCCACCGAATCCGTTGAATCAGAAATACTCCGGGTCCCGTCCTCCGACGCCGATCCGTCCCGATCCTCTCTCGCCGTCTCCCACTCCGAACGCGTCGAGCTCTCCCAGTCCTCCCGCGCGGTCTCCCAATCCTCCGACCGCGACGACGACTCCTCCGTCCTCGACATCGCCGCATCCCTCGAAACCGCCGAATCCTCCCTAGAAGAAGCAGCGACATCAGCAGACTGCCGAGACGACCCCACCGAATCCGGGGCAGTAGTGCCATCGCCGGCACCCCGCGACGAACCAGCCGGATCCCGCCCCTGCCGGGTGGCCGGGTCGGATGCCGTACGGGTAGTAGCAGGGTCGCTGGTGCTGCGCGACGAACCATCCTCGTCGCGCGCCGGCCGAGTGGCTAGGTCACGAGTCTGGGTAGCGGCCTGGTCGGTGGTGGTACGAGACGTGCCAGCGCGGTCGGTGATGGTGGGGTCGCTGGTGTTCCGGGAAGTGCCAGCCTGGTCTTGCGCCGACCGAGACGCCGGATCGCGGCCGGCGCTGGTCGCCCGATCCGTCGTGCGGCCCGTGGCTTGGTCTGTGGTGCGGCCGGTAGTGGCCGGGTCCGTGGCGGCCGGGTCCGTGGCGCGACCGGTAGTGGTGGCGGGCGGATCTGTGGCGCGGCCGGTGGTGGCTTGGTCAGTGGCGCGGGTGCCAGCCTGATCAGTGCTGGTGGCTTGGTCGATGGTGCGGCTGGTGCTGCTGGCCGGATCCGGCGTGGTGGTGGTGTTCCGGGAGGTGCCGGCCTGGCTGGTGCTGGTGGCCGGATCCGTGGTGGGGGCTTGGTCGGTGGTGCGGCCGGTGGTGGCTTGGTTTGTGGTGGCCGGGTCCGTGGTGGTGGCCTGATCGGTGGTGGTGGCTTGGTCTGTGGTGTGGGTGGTGGTGGCTTGGCTGCTGGTGGTGGTGGTGTGGGTGGTGGTGGTGGGGTTGAGGTTGGTGGCCAGGTCGCGGGCCCAGTGGCCTTCGAGGGCGATGAGTTCGCCGTCGAGCCGGCGGGCGGGGTGGCCGAGCTTTTTGACTTCGATGTAGGCGTGGGCGCGTACGGGGTGGATGTCGGTGTCGGTGTTGAGGGTGCGGTGGGTCAGCTCACGCAGTTTGTAGCTGCTGCCGTGGCCTTCCCGGTAGCTGATGTCGAAGACAGGACCGGCACCCAGATACACCCCCGGCACCACGTCCGGCCCCCAGATGGACATGCCCTCGAGCTGGAATTCCCGGTCACTGCCCCGCATCTCCTGGGCGGTGAACTTGGTGAACTGATCGATCCCGAAACTGCCCGGAACCGCCTCGAACACCTCCCGCCGGGTGATCACCGCCCGCACATACAGCTTGTCCCCCTTGTTCCGCAACGCCGGCCCGTCACCCTTGGTCAAATCACCCGTGGCCACCCACCCCGCCTCCGGATTGGCCCTCGCCTCCTCCTCACTGACCGCCATCTCCGGCCACCGCTTCTGCAACTCCGCATCACTGAAGAACCGCTGCACCTCCCGGAAGGAAAACGACCGCACATCCCGCAACCCATGCCACAACCACCGCAACACCTGATCAGCGAAACTCCCCCGCCCCTCATCCGGCACCGAATACACCACCGCCGGTGCCGGCCGCGCCTCCGACAACCGCACCCCACCAGCACCCGCACCCGACTGCGGCTGCTCAGCCGCCCCCAACGCCCGCCCATCAAGCTCCGCCACCCGGCCCGGCAACCGCGGCGGAACATCGAACTCGACCTCACTACCCAGCACCCACGTCGCACCCGACCGCCGATCCGGCCACCCCGCACCAAACTTCGACCGCCCCCACCGGTGCAACCACGACTGCTCCCACCACCGAGCTACCGGATGCCGTCTCGGCGGCGGCTCCGTAATCAACCGCCCCGCCTCGTCATACAACGCAAACGCCACCCGCACCGGCGCCCGCACCGTCCGCATCTCCCCCATCTCCGCCGACGTCGTACTCGCCGACTTCCGCTGCCCCACCTTCTGCACCAACCACGTCGGCCTCACCGGAAAACGAGCCATAATCCTCGTCACCGTCGGCGGCTGCGACAACCACAAACCCCAAAAAGTAAACCGATGCGAACGACGATCAAGACCATTCTTGTCATTCGAAAACTTCTTCACATAACCCGACGCCTCCACCTTCCGCCCAGCACCCGACCCCTCACCCCCCACAAACCGCGCACCCTCCCAATCAACCTCCGTCCACACCTTCAACACAAAATGCCGACCATCATCCAACCGCAACGGCACCACAGGCTGCCGATCCCGCCCCACAAACTCCAACGGATTCACCATCACCTGACCCTGCACCACCTCCAAATCCCGATTCCCCACCAACTCCGGAACAAACCGCCCAACCCCACCCAACAAATCCACCGAACCCAACACCCGCCGAACAACCACCCCCGCACCCGAACGATTCTCCCCCAAAAAATCAACCACAAAACCACGCACACCAGAACCCACACCACCACCCCCAGAAACCGAACTCAGGTCACGCGGCACCCCGCTGGCATCCTCCGGCGTAGAGTCCTGAACGTCCCGCGAAAAACCTGACGATTCCGAATCCGAATCACGCGGCACCCCACGGGCATCACCAGGCGCCGATCCCTCACGACCCCTGCCGCTGTCCTGCGGCGGGACAGCCTCAGTAGCCCTGTCACCGTCCTGTGCAGAACCCTCGCGGCGCTGCCCGTTCTGCGCGGATTGACCGCCGGTGTCCTGCCGCCCCGTGCCAGTCGACCGCTCGCCTTCACCACCACCCCGCCGCTGCGCGACCGACTCACCACCGGAATCCCGACCCCCCGCATCAGACAACCGCTCACCATCACCACCACCCCGCCGCTGCGTTCCTTCGTGACCCGGCGTCGCGGTCGCCTGCGAACCATCACGTCCCTGCGGCGGTGTCTCTCCACTGCGTCCGGTGCCGGAGGCTTGCGTGCTGTCGGTGCGTGTTCCACCGGAATCCTCGGTGCCAGCCAGCCGGGAGCTACCATCCGGCGAGCGCGTTTGCTCGGAACTTGCGGCCGACGATGCATCTCGATGCGGCACGCCACCGGACACGTCGGCACCGGTCGACCTGGCCGGAACCGACCGTCTCTGGGACAACCCCTCCGGTGGTGGTTTCCGCAACTTGTTCGGCGTCCGGGCAGCCGCAGGCTCCGCGGCTCGGGCAGACCGCTCGCTGGGTGGCTCCCGCCGGAGCACGGTGTCGAAGAATTCGGCAATACGCGAGCGCCCCGGAGCCGGCCCCTCCGAGGGTTCCCGTCGCCGCGATCCCTCCACATCACGCGACCTGACATCCGGTCGTGGTTCCCGCGACTTGTTCGGGGTCCGGGTGACCGGCGCCTGCTCACCGGCCTGGGTTCGCGATCGCCCACCACCCTCCGCAGCGGCCTCACCCCGCTGCAGCACTCCACCAGAAGATCCGGCTTCCGTCGTCTTGGCCACCGACCTCCCGGCCTCCATGTCCACCGTCGGCCGTTTCCGCAACTTGTTCGGTCCCTGCCTGCCGACGTTCTGCGGTGAACCAGCAGGATGCCCAAGGGCCTCGCCCTGCAACATCCACGACGGAGCTTCTCCCTTTTTGCCGAACGACTCGACAAGCCGCAAAACACGGGGCGGCCTTTCCCCCGACCCTCCACGCCCGGAACTCTCACCGGACGACTGCGAAGACCGGGACGGGTCACCCTCCGATGACGGACCGTCTCCCCGCTGCAACGCCACGGGCTGCACATCTACCGGCGACGAACCCCCACCCTGGTGCGCCGGATCCTGCAGCCGCTCCCCACCCGGCTGCGATCCCCCACGCTGCCCAGCTGTCGAACCACCCTTCACCAACCGCTGGACTTCGTCGTCAGCGAAGACTTCCACGAACCGCGAAACACGGGCCGGCCCTTTCCGAAACTCACTCCGGCCCGAGTTCTCCCCCTGGTGCGCCGGCTCCTGCGGCGGCTGCCCGGTCGGCTGCAGATCGTCGGAACCAGTCCGCGGCCGGCCGCCCGTCTCTGTCGTCGAGTCCTCCCGGCCGAGCGTCTCACGGCCGCTTCGATCGGCCGCATCCTCTCGGCCCGTGCCTTGGCGACCACCTGTCTGCGCACCGTCACGCGGCAGGGACGTCGAATCCTCACCGCGCTGCGACGAGCCGGCGGGTGTCGGCTCCTCACGTTCCTCGCCCCGCCCGAACTCCGGCTCAGCCGACCTGGAGCCGGGCGATGCCAGGTCTCGGCCATCGACGCCCTGAGGCCCGGCCGAGTCGTCGCTGAGCGAATTGCGCCGGACGGCGACGAACTGGTCGGTGCCGTCCACGGTCGCCTTGGCGAGGTCGAAAGGCCCGAAGCGACCGTTCGTGTTCGTGTGCTCCTGCCAGGTCCCGTCCGGCTCCAGAATTCTCACCGTGGCCGAGAGCTGCTCGACGAACTCACCTATGTCGAAACGGGATGGCGTGCCGTTCTCGGCGAACTTGTCGAGCATGGAGCGGACCGTCGAGCTGATGGCAAGACGGGGCCCCTGCCTGCCCTCAGCCGCCTGCCGGACGGCGTCCAAGAAGTTCCACGCCGGATTCTCCGGCCGCTCGGCCAAGGTCACCCCGGCGCCGGGGTGTTGCCGCCGCAACTCATCGCGCTGAGCCGGACTGAGCACGTCGAGGGGAACAGGCAGCCCGGCCAATGGACGTGACTCGAGCCCGTCCAGGACCGTGGTGCGGTCGAGCAGTTCCCGCGACAAATGGTCGATGTGCCGAGGCTGGAAATCACGGTGCACCGACTCCATCACGCTGCCGCGGGCGACCTCCGGGTGCGGCCACACCCCGACGTCCCGGAACCCGACGAAGTGGAAGAATTCGTGCACCAGCGCCCTCGGGTCGGACCTGTCCCAGGTTCGCTGGTCCACCGGCGGCACGGCATCGGAGAAGATGCGCCAGTTGCTCCGGTCCCACACCTGGATGGGCACCGGATCCCGCATGTTGTTTCGCCAGTCCCGCGGTGGCTCGTCCGGGAACGCGGCGTCGATCCGGAAATGAAGCTGGCTCCCCTGGAACCGGGCCACGTCGCCGGTGTACTTCCACCGGAAGTTGAACCGTTCGTCCAGCTGCTGTTGGATGACCTCGGCGACTTCCCGTAGTTGTTCGCGGGACGGGTGCAGCGGCCCGGAATCCGCGGGCAGCAACGCCACCGGGACGCTGATCTCCAGCACCCACCCGCCGGGCACCTCGAAGTGCCGCGCATCGAAACGAATCAGCGTCCGTTCCAAGCCGCGGTCGCCGTGGTAGTCGATGCTGCCGTCGTATCGCACCGGCCGTGCGGCGTTCCGCGCCACATCCCACAAACCGGGGTTGCTCGGATCCCGGCGGATGCCCCCCTCGATGATCGGTACCTCGGCCGGCACCGCACCGTCCGCACCGGTGCGGTCCGCGGGGGCGCGCGGCGGCACCTCGGGCTTCTCACCATCGGGCTGGTCCGGACCCGCCAGCCGCGGCCGCTTGAACCTCGGCTCCTCCATCACGACGGGCACAGCGGTGATGTCGCCGTCATCGCCTCGGCGAGCGGTTTCCTCAGCTTGCGCAATGGAGCCGTCGGACAACGCGTCGGATGCGGATCGCTTCCCGTGCGACGACCCCGACGCTTCTGGCGACTCCACTCGTGGGAGGGGCCGGTCGGTACGTGATGGGGAAGCGCCATCGTTCGTCGAGTCCGGCGCGTGCGTGCGCGGGCCGGTGGACTGCGTGCGCGGGCCGGACGGATCCGTGCGCGGGGCGGACGACTCCGGACGATGCCCGGCCGATTCCGTGCGTGGTGTCGTTCCCTCACCACGTCCGGCCGATTGCGTCGTCCCGGAAGCGTCAGTGCGCGGCGTGCTCGAAGACTGCGTACCGGTCGACGAGGATGCGTCCCCGCGCACAGTCGACTGTGCGGGGGAGGACGTGGCGTCGCCTCGCGCTGCGCCCGGGGTTTGCGAGTTCGGGGTCGACGACGAGGCCGACGACGTCGAGGTCGACGAGCTGGCCGTGTTCGCCGAAGGCGTGCTGACGTCGGCCGGGATCACCAGCGGTGGTTCGGCATCGGACCGCGCGGGGGCGAGCGACTGCCAGCGGTCACGCAGGTCCGGTGAGGGTTCGTCGAGCAGCGAAGCACCGGCGCCGTCGCGCTCCGGAACCAACGGCTGCCACCGCTCGCCCAGATCCGGCGGCGGGCCGTCGAGCAACGACGGGCCGTCTCCTGCCCGCTCGGGTGCCAACGGCCGCCAGCGGTCGCCCAGGTCGGGTGACGGCTCGTCCAGCGGTGGCGGCGTCGGACCATCGTCCGGTCCAGGCCGCAAAGGCTCGCTCGACGTCGTTGCCGGCCGGCCGGTCGGCGGACCGCCTTGCGGTGGGGTCGAAGACGAACCGCTCTGCGGAGAAGGTGTCGACGGGCCGGCCTGCCCGGCCGTCGCGTGTGCGGTGCCAGTTCGACCGGTGGCCGGGGCACCTTGTTGCGAGCCACCCGCCGAAGACTGCTGCTGCGGACCGCTGGAGGTCGTCTGAGGCCCGGCCGCATCGGACCGGCCGGGCGCGGTGGATTGCGCGCTCTGGCCGCCGGCTTGGCTGGTCGTTCCTTGGCTGGTGGTGGACACCGGCCCGCCGGTCTGCCCAGCGCTGTGCGAAGAAGCCGGGCCGGAGGACGGCGTGGTGGCCGGGCCGGCGAAATGCGTGGTCGCAGGTCCGGAGGGTTGCGTCGTGGCCGGGCCGGAGGCGGTGGTCCCGGCCGGAGTCTGGGTTCCGATCGCACCACCCGGGGTCTGGGCCACGGCCGGACCGGCGGACTGGGTGGCCGGGGCTTCGCCCGGGGTGAACATCGTGCCGAAGGAGCCGAAGGACCGGCTGGTCGATGCGTCGCCGACGGCGCTGGGCTGGGAGGTTTCCCCGCCGTCCGGGATCTGCAGAGGAGCGCGAGCCGGTGTGTCACCCACCCGGTACTCGGTACCGCCACCCACGTCCCGACCGGATCCGCCGTCGACCAGGGTGGAACCGTCCAGGCCGTCTCCGCTGAGGAACGAGCCCAGATCGGTGCTGCTCGCGGCGGCACTTCCGTTGCCCGACGAGCCGAATCCGCCGCCTGCCGCGGAGCCGTTGCTGACACCTGCGCCGTTGCTGACGCCGTTGGTCGCCCCGATGCCGTTGCGTCCACCGACACCGGCTCCTGTGCCGTTCCCGGCGCCTGCACCGTTCCCGATCCCGTTGTAGGCACCTCCGGCCAACGGGGTTTTGCCGACGTCGCTGACGTCACTGTAGATCGAGTCCGTGTCCCGGACGGTCGCGGAATCGACCGAGAAACCGTCACCGCCTCGCGTGCCGCCGAGCAGCGGCGCAGTGGAACTGACGTCGCTGTACGAAGATTCGACGCTGGAGATCGAATCGGTGTCGCTGAACGAGTCCCTGCTCGAACCTGTGCTCGAGCCGGCATCCCGGCCGTATCCGGACAAGCCGACGACCTTGTCACCGCCGCCACCACCGCCACCGGATGCCGCGTCACTGCCGTGGGAGGGCCCCCCAGGGTCGACCTTCGGGGGCCCGTCGGGCCCGGCCCCGAGCAGTTCGTAGCGATCGGGCACGCGCAGGTCGATACCGATCTTGTCGAAGAACCTGAATGAGAAGTCGGCGACCTTCTGGTCGAAGCCCGGCATCATCGGCTTGGTGTAGGGCCCGAAAGCGGAGAACACGCCTTCCCAGAAGTCCCCCTTGTGCCCGGTCGCCGCAAAAATGAGCGGGTTGGACGCCATGACCAAACCGCTCTGGAAGCTGGCATACCCGAACTGACCCAGCCGCGTGAGATCCTTTCCGAAGAAGACACCTTGGTTGCGGAGTCCCCTGGCGGTGTCCACGACAGGTTTCGTGAAGGCCCGGCCAGCGCCGTAGAAGGCACCGCCGATGGCGGCCGCCCCGGCCATCATCCCGATCGACCCCCAGTCGATGTCCTGCCTGCCCGCCGTCACCGGCGGGCCGTTCCCGCGCCGACTGTTCGCGATCTTGTTGTGGGCCATCTGGCCGAGCTGAATCGTCAGATCCAGGCCACCCATGATGGCCGCGCCACCTGCCGCGTACTTGCCCGCCGTCCAGAGGAGAACTCCGATCTTCTGCAACATCAGCCGCGCCACGTCGGCCAGCTTCATCGCCATCAGCGACGCCAGCTTGGCCACCAAGGCCCTCAGCAGCGCCATCAAAGCACCACGGCCCGCCGCCAGCACCAGCGGCGCCAGAAAAGCTGTGAAAATCGACTTGAGCATCGCCAGGTACATGATCATGACCATGGTGGCCATGGCGACCAGCATGATCCTGCCCTTTTGAACGTCCGCTGCCGCGGTTTGACAGGCGCCGCCGAGATCGTTTGCCGCCGTCGCGGCGTCTTCCAGCGATTTGACGACCTCGTCCAGGTATTTCTTGGCCTCGTCCGCGGTTCGCCCGCGCATCGACCCCGACAATTCGTTGCGGGCCGCCTTCAATTTTTCCGCTATCGCCTGTGCCTTCTCGGCGTACGTGTAGTACGCACCGGCCATCTGCCGGAGCTGCGTCTCGTTTCCCTCCGGCCACTCCATGCCAACCATGACCTTCAAGAACTTCTGCAGGTCGTCCGGCAGCTCGGTGAGTTGCACCGCCGATCCCCGCACGCCCGCGGTGAATCCGCCGCCGTGCCGTGCACGCGATGCACCGGGAGGCATCTCGTCTCACCTCCTTTCCTGACTCGTCCGTTTTGTGCACTTGTGCCTGCGCCCTCCAACACGGCTGTGTCGGAGGGCGCAGTTCATGTCAGCTCGCGCTAGCCGCCGCGGACTGCCTCATCCTCGGAATCGCCGGCTGACCCTGCCGGATCATCGGCATCTGCCGCAGAGGTTCCCCGGCCACCGGGCGATCGCTTCCCGGCCCCGAAACCGCTCCTGCCTGCACCTGACGCCCCGACCGCGCCCTTCGGCATGCCGGAGCGACCGGAACCCCGTTCGTCCTCCTCGCCCTTGCCGTCGGCGTCGTCGGTGGACTCGCCGGTCTCGCCGCCGAACTCCGCGATGGCCGCCTCCTTGGCCTCCTGGAGGAGCTCGCGCACTTCCGGATCGGTGCTGTCGGCGATCAGCTTGTCCAGCTCTGCGCTCACCGCATCACGGGCATCGGCGAGTGCGTCGAGCGCGTCCGGACCGAGGTCTTGCCGATCAGCACCGTCCTGGAGCTGCTCCGGGTCGATCTCGGCCAGGGCTTCGTGCACCGCGGCCTTGGCTTCCTCGAGCGCCTGCTTGATCTCAGGATCTGTCGCGTGCGCAATCGCCTCGTCGAATGCCTTGTCCGCCGCCTCCTGCGCCGCCTGCAGCGTCTCCTGCGGTGTGGCTCCCTGCTCGACGGCATCGATGGCGTCCCTGATGGATTCCTTGACGTTGGCAAGCGCCTCGCGTACCTCCGGATCGGAGGCACTCTCGGCGAGGTCGTCGAGCTCGTCGGCCGCCACATCGCCTGCCCGGTCCACCAGGGCGTTCGCCGCATCGTCGCGGGCCGGACCCCAATCGGCGAGGTCGTCGATGGCGTCGCCGACGTCGTCCTTGACGTCCCGCAGCAACCGCTGAATCCCCGGGTCGTCGACACCGCCCGCCACCCGGTCGATAGCGTCGCTTGCGGCCTGCTTGGCGCGGTCGAGCGCATCGAGCTGGGCGGGAGACGCGTGCGAACCGGCTGGGTCGCTCGTCACCGGAACCGGCTCCCCGGAGCCGAAGCCACCGCCCGAGCCGGAGCCAGGCTGGGGTGAACCCACCAAGCCGGGCTCGCCGACGGAACTGCTGCCCGAACTCCCGACCGGCGCACCGGAGGCGCCGGAACCCGAGCCATTTGGCCCTGTCCCGGAGCCGAGATCGGGGCCGGGAACTCCGACGGGTCCACGGCCGGTGCCGTCGGCCGGGCCGACACCGGAGCCCGCGCCAGTGCCCGATCCGGTCAGTGAACCGAAACCGCCACCTGTCCCAGTGCCGCCGCCCGTCCCGGTGCCACCGCCTGTCCCGGTGCCACCGCCTGTCCCAGTGCCGCCGCCTGTCCCGGTGCCACCGCCACCGCCCAGGCCGCCGAGGTCGGGTACGGGCACCCGGCCTCCCTCGGACCCAGCACTGCCCCCGCTGCCACCGTCGGGGCCAGCACCGCCGGACAACCCCAGCTGGTCGAAAAAGTCGGCGGCGTCCAGGTCGCCGTAGACCTCCGAGGGGTCGCGAATCTCAAGTTTGTGCTTGCCGCTCCCGTCGTACCCGCCCCCGCTGTCCGTCCAGACGACGACCGGACCGTCGCCGGTCGTGGAGCTGTCGTTGTTCCACCACGGCGGTGGTGCATCGTGCTTGTCGATGTACGCGGCCGACTGGCGATCCAGGTCGCCGAAGGACTCGATGCTTTTCCGCAGGCTCTTGCCCGCCTCGGCGATGTTCTCCCCGGCGTCCGATATGCTTTCCGCGAACGTGACGGCATTCGGCCCGAAGTTCTGCTCGAACGTCTGTCCCATCGAGTCGGTGCCCCAGCAGCCCCACAGGGCGTCGAGCACCTCCTTCAGTTTGTCCCACGCGTCGGTCAGCTCGTTGCCGGCGTCGACGATCTTCTTCGCCGCCCGGTCCGCCTCTTCCTCGGCCAGGTAGAAATCGCCGCTGTCAGCCACGACGACGCTCCTTTCCGTCGCCGTCGGTGATCGGGAAATCCAGGTCGAGGCCGAAGCTGTCGAACATCTCCTTCATCGGCGCCATGAGCGAGCCGATCACCTCGTCCGGCTTCACCTTGCCGGTCAGCAAGCCGTCGAAGTCGACGCCGGGGATCTCCGAGCCGGCCATGACCTTCGAGGCCTCCTGCATGGCCTTGGCCCGTCCCGCGCGGTAGGTCTCCAGGATCACCGAGGCGAGCTGAGCCGGCGGCAGCTTCCGGTACTTCGACGAGTTGAAGGTCAAGCCGGTCAGCTCGCCGCGGCCGTCGAACGTCATCTCCAGCGAGTGGTCCTTGGCCCGGACCGTCGTCTCGCCTTCCTGCCACAGCTTGGTCAGCTCGCCCAGCTTCTTGGCCTCCTGCTGGAACGACGCCAAGGCTTCGTCGAGTGCCTTGCTCGGGTCCTGCACCCCGCCCGGCTCGGCAGCCTTCCAGTCGGTCATGATTTCCTCCCGCTCCTGTCCCGGTCCTTGAGCGCCTCGCCGAGCTCGCTGAGCCGCTCGGCCATCCGACCGGCCAGCGCGTCTTCCGCGAGCCTGCGTTTGGCTTCCTGGTCCTTCTTGTCCGGCTTGCCGAGCGCGCCGGACTCGTCGTCAGCCTTGCCCGACCAGACCTCCGGCCGGTCGTTGTTCAACCCGCTCACTCGGCCGACGGGGTTCGAGCCGCCCATTCCGCCGAACCACATCGGAGCCATCGGCATGTGCCCGCCGGACGGCCCGTAGGCGTCGGGACGCGCCGGGACATGCGGAACCCCCGTGCCCGACGGGATGTGCGGCACCGGGCCCCAGGGGTCGGGAGGCACCCCGGGCCCGACCGGGCCGCGCGGGTCCTGGTGCGGGGTGAAAGCGTGCACCACCCGGCCCTTGTCTCCCTGGTTCACCGCGGGCACGAACGGGGAGCCGTCTCCCGGGCCGGACGGCGTGTTCGACGACTGCAGCGAATTCGGCTTCGGCCCGTCAGCCGGCGGCCTCGGCGAGGAGGCGGGCAGCCGTGTCTCCTCGTCTTCGTCCGGCTGCCAGACGACGTCCCCGGCCACCGCGAACGCACTGGTCTTGTGCTGCTCCCGGTCGAAAGGCGTGGGCCCGGGCGGGGGTGGCGGCGCGAACGACGACGGCGGCGTGACCGTCGTCTTGATGGTCCGCGGCGGGCCGGACGGCCCCTGTGTGCTCGAACCCTGCGGCAATCCGTTGCCGGTGTTCCGGAGTTCGCCGATCTGGTCGCGTACCTTGTCCCGCACCTGGGGGTCGAGAATTTCCGTCGGCACCCGTTTCGTCGTGCGGGTCTGATCGGACGAGTTCCCTGCACTCCCGCTGAGCAGATCGATCTGCTCGAGATCGTCCTGACCGAACTCGAACGTCTCCGGAGTCTCGGTGTCGCGTCGTTCGGAGCTGTGCACGTCGCCGCCGTTCGGCCGAGCTCCACCGGTCCCTGGTGCATGCTTGGTCGACGTGCGCAGGTCGTCGGGCAGCCGGTCCGACGGGCCGCAGCCCTGGTTGCGTCCGAGCGCGTCGGTGATCGCGTACAGGCCGTCGAGATCGAGCCAGTCCGACTTGCCGGGGTCGGTCTGCCGACGGTCGTTCGTGCCGTGACCGTTCCCTGCTCCCAACGGCCCGCAGAACGGGCCGATCACACCGTGGACGTCCGACGGGTCGCTCTTGCCGAGCACGCCCGGTAGGTCGATCCCGGTGGTGACGTCGAACGAGCTCTTCGATCCGATCCCGTTCCGGTCCCCGTCGAGGCCGTCGATGCCACCCACGAAGTTCTGCGCGGCCGTGACGGGACCACGGCCGCCGAGGCCGTCCGGGAACCGGGGCATGGGGGCGAAAAAACCCGCCGGAACGTTCACCCCGGTGTCGTCGGCTGCGCTGCGTCCGAGCACGTCGCCGCTGCCGTTGCCGGAACGGCCGGCCGCACCGGTGCCGCTTCCGGTGCCGTTGGCGTCCGGGCCGGATCGGTCACCGCTGCCGTTGCCCCGGCCGAGCGCGTCGAGGCCCGAGCCGTTGTCCCCACGGCCTGCTCCATTGCCACCGAAGCCGGTGCGGGATCGGTCGCCCCCGGACAGCTCGTACAGATTGGGCACGTGCGGGACGAAGCTCCTGTTGTCGACCCCGGTGCCGCTCCCGTTTCCGCCGCCGACCACCCCATGCACATCCCCGCTGCCGTCGGGCTGACTGCTCAGGCGTCCACTCAGTCCGTTCGTCGACAGGTTGTTCGCGCCGTTCGCCCCGGGGTCGACGATGGTGGGGTCGAAACCAGGGGGCAGCTTGTAGTCGAACCCCGGCAGCGCATTCCCGATTTGCCAATAGGTGGTGCGCAGGCCGTCCATGATCTGCCGCGCGGCCTGGTTGGCGAACTCCTCGATCTGCTTGGCCACCTTCTCGTTGGCCTGGCTCAGCATCTCCGTCCGCTGTCTGGCGAGGTGGTCGTAGATCCGCCGGTACTCCGCGAGCAGGTCGCCCGCCGCACGCAGCGCCGTTCCGTAGTTGGACGACATCGCGAGTACGTAGTCGACCTTGCCGGTGACCCCGGAGACGATGTCCGTGAAGTCGTCCGCGGACAGGCCTTTCCATTCCGAACGCAGCACATTCATCTGGGCTCGGACGTCGTCCAATGCATCCTGCAGCCCGCCCCGTGCCCGCTCGAACGCCTCGGCCTGCTGGTAGAACGTGTCCGGCTGGGCCTGCTGGATCAGCTGACCGACCTGCTCGAACGACAGGGACTGCACCCAGGGATCGCCGGTGCTCGGCTGCGGGTTGTCCGGGGAAGTGTTGACCGCCATCTGTTACGTCTCCACCGTCCTTCCCACGACCGAAGAGGCGTCGTCGTCGCCGTCGGCCCAGGCCTCCTTGTCCGCCTTGAGCCAGATCTGCGGCTCACGCTCGCCGTTCTGCTGGCCCATGCCCATGCCGCCCATGCCCATCGGCATGCCGCCCATGGGCATGCCTCCGACCGGCATGTTGCCTGCCATGGCGCCCATCATGGAGGGCAGCGTCGGCGAGGCCGGGGTCATGGCCGAAGGCACGCTGCTCACCGTCTGCGGCGGGATGTAGCCGCGCTGCTGAGCGACGTCGGTGTCGAACTGGGCACGGCGACGACCGTCGCCACCGACCGGGTCCCCACCGCCGGCACCACCGGGCGAGTCGCCCTCGAGGAATCTCGCCAGGTCGGACCCGGCCCCGGTGCGCGGCACCTCGACGTTGTCGATGGCGTCGACGACTGCCTTCTTGGCCTCTTGCAGGGCCTGCTTCGCCTCCGGGTCGTCGGTCTGCTCGATGAGGTCCTCGAGCGCTTTGCTGACCTGGTCCTTGGCGTTCCGCAGCGCTTCCTTCGCCTCGGGATCCTCCGCAGGCCCGTCGGAGGAGGTCTGCACCACGTCGTCGTTCTTCAGCTCGACGTCCTCCAGCGCCTCCTCGAGCCGATCCTTGGCGTCCTCCAGCGCCTTGTCGATCTTCGGGTCGTCGCTGTCCTTGATCGCGTCCGCCAGCGCCTGCTGCGCCGCCTCGCGCACGTTCTCCAGCGTCTCCTGCGGCGTGTTGCCCAGCTCGGCGTTCTCGATGGCCTTCTTGACCTGCTCCTTGGCGTCTTCCAGCGCCTCCCGGACCTTCGGGTCGTCGGCCTTCTCGGCGAGCTCGTCGAGCACGTCGAGCGCCTCTTGCTTCGCCGCGTCCCGCATCCCGGTGAGGTCGGGGTCGAACTGGTTGAGGGCGTCCTGGGCGGCCTTCTTGGCGTTCTCCAGCGCCTCCTTGATCGCCGGGTTGTCGGTGGCCTCGGAGATCTTGTCCAGCGCGTCCTGGGTCGCCCGCCGTGCCCGGTCGAGCGCCTCCTTCTGCTCCGCATCTCCGCTGCCACGGCTGTGCAGGTTGCCGGGATCGGTTCCGCCGGTGAGCCCGTCGATCGCGTCCTGGGCCGCCTGCTTGGCTTCCTCGAGTGCGCGCTTCGCCTCCGGATCCTCGGTGTTGTTCGCCAGGTCGTCGAGGACATCCTGCGTGGCCTTCTTCGCGTCTTCCAGGGCGCGCCGCTTCTCTTCCTCCGGGTCGAAGGCGCTGCCCGGGCCGCTCCGCCCCGACGGGGATCGCGAGCCGCTGTCACCGCCGAGCCCGCCGAGGCCACCGAGCCCGCCGGGAGCGCCGCCGGAGCCCGCACCGCCAAGCCCGGACAGGTCGGGGCCGCCGCCCGTGTTCTTGAGCTGGTCGATCGCGTCGCCGACCTTCTGCCTGGCTTCGTCGAGCGCTTGCTGTGCCTCCGGGTCCCCGGTGTTGTTCCTGATGCTGTCGATGGCGTCCTGGGCGGCCTTCTTCGCTTCGTCCAGCGCCCCGTTGACCCCGCCGGCACCTCCGCCGGAGTCGGCGCCGCCCGAGGGACTCCTGCCGCCTCCGCCGCCACCGCCCGAGCTACCGCCCAGGTCGGGCCCCCCGCCTCCGGCCAGGCCGCTCAGGTCGGGCACCTCGATGTTGCCACCGCTTTCTTCGTTGTTGCCGCCGGTGCCCTTGTTGTTGCCGCCGGTGCCCTTGTTGTTACCGCCACCGCCGCCGGAGCCTTCGTTGGATCCTCCGCCCCTGGGCTGGTAGCCGCCGCTGCTGTCCTTGTTGTTGTCGTCGCTGCCCTTGTTGTTGCCGCCGGTGCCCTTGTTGTTGCCGCCGCTGCCGCTGCCGATCTTGTCCGACCTCAAGATGTCG
The DNA here is from genome assembly GCF_002919275.1 of Thermocrispum sp. Lineage (NCBI taxonomy): Bacteria > Bacillati > Actinomycetota > Actinomycetes > Pseudonocardiales > Pseudonocardiaceae > Thermocrispum > Thermocrispum sp. Next base: position 46,284 of record NZ_PKFA01000035.1, read on the forward strand.
AACGGCACCATGTCCTGGCCGCGCTCGGTGTACTGCCTGCCCAGCTCGTTGACCAGTCCCTGCAACCGCTGGATGTACTTCCACTCCAGCTCCTTGTCGACGACTTCGATCTCTTCGAGAAAGCTCTTGACGGCGCTGTCGATGTCGTCCTGCGTCTGGGCGAGCTCGATTTGCGCCATGTACTTGACGGCGATCCTGCTGCGCGCATTCTTGTCCTCTTTGTCCCACTCGTCCAGGGCTTTCCACCATTCGTTGGCGAACCACTGCATGGCGTGACCGACGTTGCCGATGGTCAGCGGGTACTGGTTCTCCTTGAGCGTGGTGTGCACCTGCTGGCTTGACCGCAGGACATCCTTGGCCCATTCATGAAAGGCATCCGCGGACACCCCGGAGAACTGGTCGCGCAAGGATTTGATGGCCTTTTCGAAACCATCGTTCATGTCGTTGAGCGCGGAGACGGCCTTGTTCATCTCGCTCTCCAAGCGGTACCACTGCTCGGCGAGCTTGTGACTGGACAAGTCCGGGATGCTGCCGTCGTCCTGCAGCACGATCCGGGCGACGAGCCTGGTCAGTTCCTCGAACGTGTCGTTCTCCCCAGCCGTCAGCTGAGGAGGCACTTCGTTCAACGATCCTGGGTCTCGCGCCATCGTTCTACCTCGGTCAGTCGGTCACCTTGCGCTGCCTTCCCACCCAGGTCACCAAGGGCCAGGGTTCACAGGCAAACACGTGCACTCATCACGTTTGGTTCATTCCGGTGCGTTCTTCCGGACGTTCGGTGGGTCTTGCCGGCAAGATCCACCGACAGGGGTTGAGAAAGACAAGAAGGAGCGATCCTCAGCGCATGACAAAGCGGACATATCGAATCACTACTTCGCACATCGGCAGTGCGATCATCTTACGATCGCGACCATCGCAGGAAACGGCCGGTTCACCGATTTGACGACATGACTTCGGGCCGCCAGAATACGGGTACGATCCATGCGCCGGCCGTGTCATGTGTTGTCGAATTCAAGGCAGTCGCGCCTTTCTCGCCTCCACCTGCACATGGCGTCCCGGGGGCCACCACAACAACACTCGATCAGTCCCTGACCATCACTCTCCTCGTCTTCGTCGTCATCCTCGTCGTCGTCGCTGTCGTCCTTCTTGTCGTCATCGTCTTTCTCGTCGTCTTCGTCGTCCTTCTTGTCGTCGTCCTTCTCGTCGTCAGGGTTTCTGACCAGGCTGGTCGGATACTTGTCCTCGGCCGTCGCCTTGATCTCGCCCAGCAGCTTGGCGACCTCCGCGGCATTCTCACCGTCGACCCGCTCGAACTCGTCGGCAATCAGACTCAGCCTGTCCGCCATCGCCGTCAGCGCCGCCTTGAACCGCTCCGCATGCAACGCACACCCGTCCGCCCGGTCAAGCACCCGCCGATCCAGCCAATTCGCCAGCGGAAAATCACCACACTCCGGAAACACCCGCTTCAAATTGTTGAACGGGCGCATCGCATCACCCTGAACCAACGCCCGGATCTCCTTCGCGACCTTCCGCAACCCCTCCGGGCTGTAAGACGTCTCCGACGACACGGCACCAACCCCCTCAGGTGGTCTGCGATCCCTCCGGCGACTCGATGTCGTCGTCGTTCACGTGTTTGCGCAGCTCGTCGAGCAGCCCTTCCAAAGCCCTGACCGACTCCGCGTTGTCCTCGTCGAGCGTTCTCATGGCTTCCGCGAGCTTCTCCAGCCCATCGGCGAGCTCGCCGATCGATTCACCGAAGTCGATCTTGGTCACCAGCATTCCGATGCGCCGATCGTTGACGATGCGCAGCAACTGCTGGCCCATGTCGAACGTGCCGACGCCGCCGCCGAACCCGTCCCCGCTCCGCAGCTGGGTGAAGTCGGAATCCTCACCCGCGATCTGGCGTAGGGCCTTGGCAACCGACCTCATCACTTCCGGGTTGAACTCGGTGACATGCATCGCCCATCCCTCCACGAATACCGATGCTCAGGACGAACAGGAAAGGGGTGGCATGCGCCGGACTCTCACCCCACGCACACCACCCCGGAAATCATCAGGCACCAGGCATGTTCCTGGCGCCCGCATGGTCCTGCTCGTACATTGCGTTCGCACGCTCTTTCAGAATCGTTGCCGCATGGTTCAGCCATTCCTTGTTGTTCTGCAGGTCTGCAACCAGGTCGTCGCTCAGCTTGTAATACATGTCGGCAGTATCACCAGTCCAGTCGGACATGGACGACTCGACGCTGCTACGCAGCCTGTTCGCTTCATCCATGATGTCCTGGGCGACTTGCTTCAGATAGGCGACAACCTGATCGATGTCTTCGTATGCATACCTGATGGCGTCCATGTGTTCCTTCCCCGAGATCGATATCCTGCCTGCCGCTGATCAGCCACCCAAGAACTGGGATGTAGGCAACGGAAGGTTGAGGATCTCCACGGAATTCTGCTTGTCCATTTCAAGAAGATCGTCTTTGGCTTTGCGAATGTACTTGGCCATGTCCTGCATGTGCATCAGCACGGTGTTCTTCGTGTTGTTGCACCACTGCTCGCAGACATCCTGAAGCGCGACCGTCAGGTCCGCCGGGCTATTGTCGACCAGGCTTTTCGCGTGACTATTCGCCCTCTCCAAGAAGCTGTCCAGCTCAGCCATGGAGGTCTCGTACTTGGATGCCTGCTGCTCGACTACCGCATCGCTGACTTGGGTAGACATATGCACTCCTTCGACGACAGTGACCAAAGAACCGGATATCCAACGTCAGACTCGACAACGAGACTAGCTACCGGACTTTCTGGCGTACGTGCTTTTCCTCCTGGCGAAAGCAAGAATCGGGACTCCCCCCATGAAGCGATCCACGCCACACCGAGACCGGGATCACGATCGGGGTTTCCCTCACGAAGTCTGCTGTGGCTGCACGGTCAAGGCCGCTTGCTGGCTCAGCGCAGGGCCGACAGGCAACAGATCCAGCAGTTCACCGGGCATCCTCATGGCGGTTTCCGCCGAATACCCCAGCGCGGCCGCCACATCGGCGGTCACCAACGGATATCGCACCCCCGTCTCGGTGATCAAATAGATCGTGTTGAGCACCGATTCCGGGGTGCTTTGGTGAACGGCCAGGACTCCACCGCCCGCCGGAACTGCCACTCGATCGGCCGTCTTGCCTGCGTAGTGCACCGAGGCCGGCATCGCCTGGCGGTGCACGTCGACCGGCAGCAGGCCCGGCCGGATCTTCACCCGGCCCCCGCCGATCATGGTGTACTCCAGGCAGGCCGTCTCGTTGGGTTGCGGATTCGCCAACGGCGGCGGCCGGTCCGGCAGCCCGTCGACGAATTCCGGTCCGCTGCCCGACGTCGGAACCCCGTTCATCGCGGCCGGGCCCACGTCGATCGGAGCCACCGCCCCGGCGTCGTAGACCTCCTTGGTGAACGGAGCGGCCAGGTAGAGAGCCGCGGCGGTGCGGGTCAACGGCAGCACCCCGTCGGACAGCACCAGGTAGAGCTGTTCACTGTCCAGCGCCGGGTTCTTCATGCGATACAACTGCCCGACCAGGCTCGGGTTGCCGTCGATCTCCGGCCCCGGCGTGCCCAGTCCCGGTGGCCGCTCGGCCTCGATGTCCGGTCCCTGCGGGATCGGATTGAGCCAGGCAGTGTCCACCTCGACCGGTTCGACCTGCCCGTAGCCGAGCGCCGCCACCTCGGTCCGGCTCGGCAGGCGATACCGCTTGCCGTGCCAGACCAAGTAGATCGTCTTGTCCGGGGCGCGCACCAGCAGTGCACGGTCGTCCGGCTGGTTCGCCGGAATGCTCCGGCCGATGAACAATGTGGTGGACGGCCGGGGCTGCTCCGCACCGTCCTGAGGAGGCTGCGCACACACCACCCAGGGCCCGGTGCTCAGGTCCTCGGCCTTGGGCAGCGCGTCCGGCGCTCCCGGGATGCCGATCGGCTGGCCGACCGGTGTTCCGTCCAGCGAAGCCTGCGACACCTCGTGAATGGCACCGTTGCCTCCGGAAGCCAGGCGCGCCGACGAGTAGTTGAGCACCGGCCGGAGCTCACCGTTCAAGAAGACGTACCGCGCACCGGTGTCCTCGTTCATCACGATCGCACCGGGCATCCGCCACGAGTTGTTGCCACCGGGGAGGAACAGCCCGACGACGCCACAGATACCCGCGATGATGAGGCCGATGATCACGCCGAACATGGTTCCGGTGTTCAGCCGCCGGTTCGGCTGCACCAGCACGTCGGGCTTGCCGTGCACCACGGCCGCGACCAGCCGGCCCACCACGTAGAAGTAGGCCTGTACCTGATCCTTCTTGGACTGCATCAGCCGGCCAATCCCCGCATCCAGCCGTACACGCCGAGCACCTGCAACAACAGCGGGACCACGGCGATCGCGGTGAGCGACTCCAGGATCTCCAGCGCCCGCCCCCAGTAGGGCCGGTGCCGTCTGCCCGGCATGACCTTGCTGAACAGCAACATCACCCCGGATACCAGCACCAGCGGCAGCGCGACAGCGACGAGCATTTCCACGTCGGTCAGCTCGGCGGCGTACTTCTCGACGTTCACCACGACCGCGACGACCGCAGGCACCACCACCGCCCAGCGCTGCACCACGCCGTTCGGATGCCGGGTGCGGATGCCCAGCAGCGCCCCGATCACCAGCGACAAGGCCGTCGCCCAGCCGTCACCGTTGCCGACGAGCTCGGGCAGCAGCAGCGACATCGCGGCGCCGAGCCCGACGTGCATGGCCATCGAGTACCCGAAGACCACCTTGCTGCGGTCGACCACCATCTGCGCGGGCACCGGGTCGATCTCCTCGCTCAGCTCCGGTGCGTCGGTCGGCAGCAGCGGCAAGGTCAACCCCGACAGGCGGAACGACGTCGCGGGCACGAAGACCGAGACCACCAGGCAGATGAACAAACCGATACCCGCGGCCTGGTGCGTCGACAGCGGAGCGACGGCCGCGACGAAACCGGTCACCAGCAACAGCGCGGTGAACAGGATCGCGCCCACGAACAGCAACGCGCCGTCGGCAACCGCGTACCTGCCGATGAACAGCACCAGCAGCGTGATGGCGAACCCGACCGTCGCCATGGTGTGTTTCTCGGCCAGCGGCGCCACGCTTTCGGTCAGCGCCAGACCGCCGACGAAGGCATAGCACGCCGCGACCCCGGTCAGGATCGTGGCGGAGATGGTGTCCGCGATGGTGCGCGCCAGCAACGCCGCGGCGATCAGCAGAACGACCGGAAACGTCAGCGCGACCACTGCGGTGATGGCCGGATCCTGCAAGTCCGCCAACGCCAGCAGGCCGTAGAGCAAGGCCGCCGCAGCGGCGAGCCGGAACAGCCACCGAGTGTGCGGCGGGCGCCAGGCCAACCGGTGATCGCGAACCTGCTCGCCGACACCCGCGACCAGGTCGTCGTAGTCGATCGGCGGCAGCTGATCCGACCGCGGGCGCAAGTAGAGCGATTCCCCGTCCAGCAGGTTCAGCTCGGCGAGCGTCTTGTCCTCGTCCAGTGGCGGTGAGCCGATGCGCTGCACGACCCAGCCCTCGTGGTCGGCGCCCTGCTCGATCCACTCCGCCCCGAACTGGGGCAGCACCGCGGGCAGCAGATCGGTCAGCGTCGCGTCGCTGGGCAACGCGACCTCGGTCGCCTTGGTGCCCAGCACGAACCGCAGCCGGGTCGTGGTCGAGTACCGATGCTGTGTCTGCGCTTCCATCTGACGTGCAGGTCCTTCCAAGCAGGGAACCTCGGACCGCCGGCGAAGCCGCACACGGCGGCTTCGTGGCGCACGAGTTCGTGGTCGAGGAACCGCACGAACACACGAAGGGGAGCACTCGCCGAATCGCCACCGGCGATCGCAGACCGCCGTGCGGCCGAACGTACGACCGGTCAGTTTCGCCGCGCCACGACGCGTCGCCGCTGGTGGAGCAAGTGGAGGGATTCCACTCACCAAGAGTCCGACGGAAGGGGGCAGATCACCGGCAAACCGAACCTATCGGCCGTCCTGACGCGTGTTCGGTGGCGAGGAACCTCCACGAGCACCGGAGGCACCCCACTCGCCGAATCGCCTCAGGGAGCATCGCCATGGCCACCGTGCTGTTCGCACGCAGGCAACGTCGCCCCAAACCAGAGGTCGAGTCCGAGGACCTCGAGCTGCAGGAACCGCCTGCCGTTCCGGAGGAGCAGCACGGCGGCGTCAGCTCGGTGCTCATCTACCTGCCGATGGGCCTGATGTCCGTGGCCTGGATGATGATGCTCATCCGGCCGGGCGCCGGGTGGCTGGCCTACATCGGCGGTGCGCTCATGCTGGTGGCCACCGTCGGGATGATGTTCACCCAGTACATCCGCAACCAGCTCAACCACAAGCAAAAGCTGCACGGCCACCGGCGCGACTACATCCGCTACCTCGCCCAGCTGCGCAGCCGGGTGCGGAATGCGCTCACCGCTCAGCAGAAGGCGGCCCGCTGGATCCACCCCGATCCGCGGGCGCTGTGGTCGATCGCGCTCGGCTATCGGCTGTGGGAACGGCGCCCGTCCCACGACGACTTCGGTGAGGTGCGCATCGGGGTCGGCTCCCAGCGTGCGGCGCTCAAGCTGGTCCCGCCCGACACCAAGCCGATCGAGGACCTGGAGCCGCTGGCAGCGCACGCGCTGCGCCGCTTCCTCCGCGCTTACTCCACGTTGCCGAACGCGCCGATCGCGGTGTATCTGCGCGGGTTCGGGCAGATCCAGTTCACCGGCGAGGACGAGGCCGTCATGGATCTGGTCCGCGCGCTGCTGGCGCAGCTGGCTACCGCACACGGACCCGGTGACGTCCGCATCGCGCTGTGCGCGAGCGAGAAGCAGCTGCACCGGTGGGACTGGCTCAAATGGCTCCCGCACCACCAGGACCTGGAAAGCCGCGACGCGGCGGGGTCACGCAGGCTGGCCGCGAGCGAGATCGACGAAGTCGAGCTGCTGCTCGGCGGCCCGAGCTTCACCGGCAGGCCGCGGTTCGAACCCAACACCCCGATCACCGCGTCGGAACCGTTCGTGGTGATCGTCCTGGACGGGGTGACCGCCCCGGCCGACCACCGGGTCGCCGAAGAGGGCTACCGCAACGCGGTGGTGCTGGACGTCTCCGGCTGCCTGCCGTGGCAGGACCGGCCGGGGACGCTGTTCCTCGAGGTCACCGAGGACAAGGTGAGCACGGTGACGTTCGACCGGCTCGGCAAGTCCAAGAGCAAACCGCTGTGCACACCGGACCGGTTGAGCGAGCGGGGTGCGGCGGCGCTGGCGCGCATCATGGCCCGCTTCCGGATGGGCGAGGCGAACGCGGAAGAGGAGCCGACGTCCGCCGACTACGACCTGGCCGGGCTGCTCGGCATCGGCGACGTCGCCACGTTCGACGTCGACCGGTATCGCAGGGAGCGGATGTCACCCAAGCGGCGGCTCCGGGTACCGATCGGGATCACCACCAACGGCGCGCCGCTGGAGCTGGACATCAAGGAATCCGCCGAGGACGGCATGGGCCCGCACGGGCTGTGCATCGGCGCCACCGGATCCGGCAAGAGCGAGCTGCTGCGCACGCTGGTGCTGGCGCTGGCGGTCACCCACTCGTCGGAGGAGCTCAACTTCGTGCTGGTCGACTTCAAGGGTGGTGCCGCCTTCCGCGGTTTCGACCAGCTGCCGCACACCTCGGCGGTGATCACCAACCTGGCCGACGAGATCGAGCTGGTCGACCGCATGCAGGACGCGTTGACCGGGGAGATGAACCGGCGGCAGGAGTTCCTGCGGGCGCACAACTACTCGTCGCGGCGCGACTACGAGGCCGCGCGGGCGAAGGGCGCACCGCTGGAGCCGATGCCCGCGCTGTTCATCGTGGTCGACGAGTTCTCCGAGATGCTGACCCAGAAGCCCGAGTTCATCGACGTCTTCGCGATGATCGGCCGACTGGGCCGAAGCCTCGGCGTGCACCTGCTGCTGGCGTCACAGCGGCTGGACGAGGGCCGGATCCACAAGGTCGAGACGCACTTGTCGTATCGCATCGGCCTGCGCACGTTCTCCGCGATGGAAAGCCGCAGCGTCATCGGCGTCCCCGACGCGTACGAGCTGCCCACCAGCCCGGGCAACGGCTTCCTGCGGCCGGACACCCAGACCCTGATCCGTTTCAAAGCCGCGTACTCCTCCGCCCCGTATCGGCAGAAGCGCCGAGCGCAGGTGGCCAAGGCCACGGAGAACCGGGTCGTGCCGTTCGGGCTGGAGTACATCGAGCCGCAGCAGGAGCAGCCGGAAGAGCCGGCCGAGGTCGAGGAAGAGGACGAGAACACCGAGACCGTGCTGGACGTCCTGCTGCGCAGGCTGCGTGGCATCGGACCGCGTGCCCACCAGGTCTGGCTGCCGCCGCTGAAGACGCCCGCGACGCTGGACCAGTTGCTGCCCCCGCTGGTCGAGGACGCGAACGGCGCGCCGCGGGCGGACGGCCCCATGTCCGGCAGCCTGGTGGTGCCGGTGGGCCTGATCGACCTGCCCGACCAGCAGAAACGGGACCTGCTGGTGGCCGACCTGGCGGGCAGCCAAGGCAACGTCGCGGTGGTGGGCGGCCCGCAGTCCGGCAAGAGCACGATGCTGCGCACCCTGCTGTGTGCGCTTGCGCTCACCCACAGCCCGGAGGAGGTGCAGTTCTACTGCCTGGACTTCGGTGGCACGCTCAGCGCGCTGTCGGTCATGCCGCACGTCGGCAGCATCGCGAACCGGCTGGACCGGGACCGGGTCAACCGCACCGTGACCGAGGTGACCAACCTGCTGACCAAGCGGGAGACGATCTTCGCCGAGCACAACATCGACTCGATGGCCACCTACCGCAGGGCGCGGCGGCAGGGCAAGTTCCGCGACGTCGACCCGTACGGGGACGTGTTCCTGGTGGTGGACGGCTGGTACACGGTCCGGGCGGACTTCGACGAGCTGGAGGAGAAGTTCACCGAGCTGGCCGCCCGTGGCCTCAGCTTCGGTATCCACCTGGTGGTCGCCACCAACCGCTGGTCGGAGATGCGGCCGTGGCTGCGTGACGTGCTGCAGACCAGGTTCGAGCTCAGGCTCGGTGACCCGGTGGACTCGGAGGTCGGCAGCCGGATCGCCCAGACCGTGCCCGCCATCCCCGGCCGGGGCATCACCCCGGACGGCCTGCACTTCCTGGCCGCGCTGCCACGCATCGACGGCGCAGCGCAAACCGACGACCTGGCGGAGGCGACGGCCGAGCTGGCCGAGTCGCTCGCGGTGCCGGGCGGGCCTGCCGCGCCGAAGGTGAAGCTGCTGCCGATGACGGTCACCGAGCGCGAGATGCCCGCCCCGACCGCACCGAACCCGGCCGCGGAGATGCGGCTGGCGCTGGGCATCGACGACGTGAACCTGGCGCCGATGATCCACGACTTCGACGTCAGCCCGCACCTGCTGATCTACGGCGACGCCGAGACCGGCAAGACCAACCTGCTGAGGTACATCGCCAGGGCGGTGGCCAGGCACCACTCCGACAAGGACGCCCGGGTGATGTTCGGCGACTTCCGACGCGAGCTGCACGACTCCATCCCGCAGAGCCACCAGATCGAGTACTCGGTCGATGGCGAGACGATGGCGAAGACCATCCAGGGCATCGCGCAGATGCTGAAGAAGCGGCTGCCGGGGCCGGAGATCCCGCCGAGCAGGTTGCCGAAACGGGACTGGTGGAAGGGCGGCAGGCTCTACATCGTGATCGACGCCTACGAGCTGGCCGAGTCGTCGAACCCGCTGGAGCCGTTGACGCCGCTGTTGCCGCAGGCGGCCGACATCGGCTTCCACGTGATCGTGGCGCGCAGCACGAGCGGTGCAGGACGGTCCATGATGAGCACAGCGATCCGGCGCATGTGGGAGCTCGGTACCCCGGCGTTGCTGATGTCCTGCCCGAAGGGCGAGGGCTCGTTCCTGGGCAACGTCAAGCCGCGGACGCTGCCGGTCGGCCGTGGTCAGTTCATCGACCGGCGACGGAACGTGCGGCTGCTGCAGACCCCGCTGGTCGAGGATTGAGGTCGAGTCGGCCGCGCCGACTGTCGGCACACTGAGCGCAGTGACGGCGCACATTTCCGGAGTGCGGCTCGCGCGAGTGCGGTAGGCGACGGGCACCTGAGCCCGTAACGCATGTACCGGCCACGATCGCGAGGCGGCGCAACTCCATCACCAGCGGTGTCGTGGCTCGACAACGGGCGTCACCGGCCGTGCAGGGCCCTGGCTTGAGACTGCGCGGCGGCCATGCCGATCGATGAGGCAGCGCAGGAACCGGTCGCCAACGGCAGGCAGTACCCGGCCTCCACGATCACCCGTCAGCACCGGTCAGCACGCCAGCCGGGAGACGCCTTCCCAGCCGCCAAGCCCGGTACTCGCGCCGCCCCCTCACAAAGCAACACAGCGCGACGGTGCGCCACCCCGGCGACATGGCACCCCACCGGCCAGCAGAAACGACAGCGGCACGCCACCCTGTCATCAGCAGGAAGCACGACCGCCCATCGGCTGGCGAAGCCACTCCACGTCTCGTCCCGCCTGGCGAGAAGGCAGCTCCGCGTCACCCGTCGGCGGACCCCACCACCCAGCCGACGAGCGCCGCGCAGTTGTCGAACGGACGTGCGGTGGGCACTCGCCACCTCGAACACGGCGCATCGATCTCACCGGCTCCGCGCCTGCATGACGGCCGCTCCACGTTCGGCCCGAGATACTCGGCGCGCCCCGGCTCCGCGCCTGCATGACAGCCGCCCTCCCAGTTCCGCCCAAGATGCTTGGCACGCCCCGCCTGCGCGGCTGGATGGCGGCCGCGGTCGTTCGGGCAGCCGGCCCTGGGCGTGGTTCGGATTCAGGAACTGGGGAACGCCTGCCGCAGCGGCATCGGATGCTGCGGCGCGACAACCGGCTGCTGCCAGCCTGACTGGTGCGCCGGGAAGCCCCACCCGGCAGGCGTGGGAGCCACCCCGCCCGGCTCGCCCGGCATCGCGTCATACCGCAACTGCGGCCCCGCAGGCACCACCCGCCGCCCCGGCCGCGGCCGCCGTGTGTCTCGGCCAGGCTTGGGACCTTCCCGCCGTTGCGGCGGACCGCTGGCGGGCGCCCGATGGGACTCGGTGTCCTTCACCCTGAGCACACGAGCGGGCCGGAACTTGCGCAGGCGGCCGACCCGGCACATCGCGACGAGCCCCACCGAGATCGTCGCCAGCACCACGACACCGATGGTCCCGCCGACGGCCAGCCACGGCCCGATCTCGTCCCGCTCCGGGATGTCCGGCGGCGCGGGGCTCGGCGGGTGCACCAGTTCCGGCTCCGGGTTCTCCTCCTCGAGCAGCACCGCGCTCACCGCGGCGTACGGGTCGACCATGCCCCAGCCGAGCGCCGGGTCGGGCGCCGTGGCCGGGCGGCTGGCCGTGGCCAGCAGCCGGTACTTGACCTGCTCCGCGGTCAGATGCGGGTGGTAGGCCCGTACCAGGGCGGCGACACCGGTGACGAACGGCGCCGAATAGCTCGTTCCGCTACCGGTCCAGTGGCCGTGCCCGCCCCGGCCCAGGCCGTGCACCTTCACCCCCGGCGCCACCAGGGCCACGAACGGCCCGGTCTGGGAGAAGTCCGCGGGCCGGCCGTTCTCGTCCACCGCGCCGACCGCGATCACCGGCGGATAGGCCGCCGGGTACGTGGCGGGGATGCCTCTGTCGGTGGTGTTCGCGGCCGACGCCACGATCACGACGTCCTTGCTCGCGGCATAGCGCACGGCGTCGGCAAGTTCTTCGTTCTGCTCGGTGGTACTCGCGGAGACGTTGATGACGTCGGCCCCCGCGTCGACGGCGGCCCGAATCCCGCGCGCCATCGATTCCGGCGTCAGCGAATCCGGCTTGCCCGGCTCGTCCGTCACGGCGCACCGCACCGGCAGGATCTTCACCCCAGGTGCGACACCGACGTAGCCGGTGCCGTCGACCGGTTTCGCCGCGATGATGCCCGCCACGAACGTGCCGTGGCCGAAGCAGTCGTCGTCGGCCCGGCCGCCGCTCCCGGACGTCGTCGCGTCGATGCCCGGCAGCACCTGGCCCTTCAGCTGCGGGATGCTGCCGTCCACGCCGGTGTCGACGACCCCGACCACGACCCCCTTGCCCTTGGTCAGCGGCCACACCCGTTCCGGCTGCAGTTGCCGCTGCGCCCACGGCACGGAGCGCTCGACCGTCGTCGGCGGCGGCAGGCACTCCTCCTGCTGCTGATCCTCCTGCTGCTGGTCCTCCTGCGCGTGTGCGGGGACGGCAGGGACGAACACGATCAGCGCGACGGCGATCAGCGCGAACAGCCGTTTCACGACGCCACCGCCGCCGTCTGCTGCTGCCACACGACCATCGACTGGGTGAGCCGCTCGACGACCTCGGGGTCCTCCACCAACCGCAGCCGGCTGCTGTGCCGCTGAGCCAGCACGTTGTCCAGCTTCGCCAGTACTGCGAGGTCCCGCTCGTCCAGCTCGGTGGACACCGGCTTCTCGTTGGGCGCCAGCTCCCGGTACATCACCGCGACCTTGGGCGCGGGCGGCCCTTCGCGCTCCTCGTCGTCCTCCTCGTTCTCCTCGGCGGTCCGCACCGCCAGCGCCTTGAACCGTGCGCCTGCCAGGAACACCGCTTCGTCGACCGGCCGATTCGCCACCAGCTCCGAGGTGCGCCGGGCCGAGCACGGCCAGATCAGCACGTCCAGGTCGGCGTCGGGCAAGGTGACGTCGAGTTCGGTGCTTGCCGTCAGAAAACCGGGTTCGGTGAGGATCGTGCCGGGCTTGGCCAGGTGTTCCAGGGAGGCGTTCATCTTGCCCTGGCGCAGCACCGCCCTGCGGTGCGTGGGCAGCCGGCGCAGCCCGGACATCAGGCACGAGACATGGCCGTCGATGATGCCCGGCCGCCCGACGCGGATGGCGGAGTTGACCGCGCTGGCGTTCCCGGCGCCCGACCCGAGGAACACGCACACCGCGGCGAAGTCCGCCTTGGCCCCGGGCGAGGTGTCCAGGCGGAGCGACGGCCAGGTCGCCATCGCCGCGTTCACCGTCGCCAGCGCGATCGGGTAGTCCTCCCCGAGGGCCGCGGTGAACCGGGCCTGCTCCGCGGACGTGCTGACCCTGGCCGGAAGACGCAGAGCACCGGCGTCGGTGGGCTGCGAACTGATGTCGATCTGGGGCGTCGCCTGAACGTGCGGTACACGCTCAGGGCGCGGAACGTCGACACGCGGTGTTTCCGTGGCGTACTCGGGCGGTGGCGCCGGCTCGGCCTCTTCCGCCTGCTCCTCGTACTCCTCGGCCTCGGCTTCGTCTTCCGCCAGCTCGTCGCCGTCGTCGTCCTGACCGTCGACGGCAGGCATTCCGGAAACGGTGGCGACCGGAGGACCGGACACCGTGACGATCGGCGGCATCCCACCGACGTTCGTCGCCGCGGCGGGCTCGGACTGCTCGGCGACGGGCTCGGGCCCGGCCTGCCCGGCGGGCGATTCGGCGGCCGACCGCGCCGGCGTCCCGTTCCGTGTCCCGGCGCGAGCGGCCGCAGCCGCTCTGCTGCGGGCACCGGCGAACCGATCGAGGGCGTGTGCCGCCTCGTCGTCCATGTCGCCGACCATGCGCACCTGCACCGCGTCCCGCTGCTGGTCGGACAGCCCGGCGAGCAGGTTCTCGGCGGCGACGAGCACCGGCAGCCCGACCACGCGTCCCGGCGTGCCCAGCCGCATGGTCCATCCCGACGGGTCGAACGGATCGGTGACCGCCGGGTCGTCCGGGTCGAGCTCGCCGTCGTGCGCGCTGCGCACCACCAGGCCCGAGGGCACGACGTCGGCCACGACCTCGCCGGGCCCGCTGTATCGGTAGGACCACGGCCCGTTCTCGTGCCATCCTTCCGGTGGCGCGGCGACCTGCAGCACTTCCTGGCCGTCGCTGCCCGCCTGCTGCCGCACCAGCAACGGGAAGGGATGGAACAGCGCCTCGCCGTCGCCGCCCGGCACGTACGTCGAGGGGGTGCCGGACCCCGTCATGACCTGCACGCCCGGGCTGAAGAGCACGTCCCGGCCCAGCGTGTCGGCCACCGCGGTGAGCCATTCCGGGCTCAGGACGTCCGGTGACCGCGGCACGACCACGATCGGCTCGTCGGGCAGCTCGCCGAGCAACGCCGCGACACCTTCCGGGGACACCGACGAATCCACCACCAGCTTCGGGAAACGCGGATCGGCGGGCACGGTCAGGTCCGTGGTCTCACCGACGACCAGCCCGCACGGCGCCGGTGTGGCGACGACCCCGTCGACCTCCAGCGACGAATCCGGGAACCACGACTCCCATTCCATCGCCGGGAACCGCACCCCGCAGAACCCGCCGATCGACGAGTACCAGCCGGTGCCGTAGATCCCCTGCCCCGCGTACAGGGCAGCGCCCGGCAGCGCCGCGACACCACCGTCCGGCGCGACGACGTCGGTGCCCAGCCTACCGGCCAGGTACTGGATGTCCTGGCTGGACATGGCAAGACCGCCGACGGCGACCAGAACCGACTCGACCCCGTCCAGGTGGCCGGCCAGCAACGTGGGCAGGGCGGCCACCAGCCTCGGCACCTCGTGCGCGGCCGGGGTGGCCACCACCAGCAGCTCACCGGGGCCGAGTGCGGCGAGACCGACGAGGGCAGGGTCGATCGGTCCCTCGTCGCGCCGCCGGATCACCACGTGGCGCTCGTGCACCGGTTCGGCCATCAGCAGGTCGAGCTCGTTCATGTGTCACTTCCCGCCGACGTCAGCGCAGATCGAGACCAAGTCCTCTTTGGTCAGCGTGGTCAGGTCTTCCATGTTCGCGTTCGGCATCGAGGCCAACCGGGACGCGTGGTTGTCCGCCATCTGCTCGAACACCCGCCGCGCCGCCCGGCCGTTGCCGAACGTGCCGTCCTTGGGGATTTCCGCGAAGTACTTCCGCAGCGCCTCGGCCGCGTCGTCGGTGAGCCGGTAGTCGTGCTTGTCGCACTGCTGCTGCACGATCGTCACCAGCTCGTCCGATGTGTAGTTGGCGAACTCGATGGTGCGGCTGAACCGGGACTCCATGCCGGGGTTGGCGGCCAGGAACTCCTTCATCTCCTTGGAGTAACCGGCCGCGATCACCACCACGTCGTCGCGGTGGTCCTCCATCAGCTTGACCAGCGTGTCGATGGCCTCCTGGCCGAAGTCCGGCCCGGTGCCGCCCTTGCTGCTGGACAGCGTGTACGCCTCGTCGATGAAGAAGACCCCGCCGAGCGCGGACTCGAACGCCTCGGTGGTCTTGATGGCCGTGCCGCCGATGATCTGCGCGACCAGGTCGGCGCGGGCCACCTCGACCAGGTGCCCTTTGCGCAGCACCCCCAGCTCGGCGAGGATCTGCCCGTACAGGCGGGCCACCGTCGTCTTGCCGGTGCCCGGGGATCCTGCGAACACCAGGTGCCGGGCCATCGGCGGCGCCGAGAGCCCGGCGTCCTTGCGGCGCTTGGCCATCTTGTTCAAGTTGATCAGCGACTTGACGTCCGCTTTCACGCTGGCCAGGCCGACCAGGTTGTTCAGCTCCTCGAGCGGGTCGGAGCCACGCTTGGCCCGCTCCTGCCGCTCCTCGGCCCTGGTTGGGGCCGGTGCGGCAGCCGCCGCGGACGTCCCGTACGCGTCGGGCACCCCGTTGTCGCTGCTGATCAGGTCCAACACCTGGATGGACGTGCCGGGTTTGGTCTGGCGCAGGCCGCTGCCCCGGTTCTCCCGGACCGTGCAGCTTTGCAGCCGGACCGACTCGTCGGTGTCGATCCGGATGCCGTCGGCCGAACCGGCGGAGAACTCGCAGTCGGTGATCGACGCGGAAGCGCCCTCACCGAGCAGGCAGCCCGGGCCGGCGCTGCCGATCACCCGCGAGCGGGACAACGACAGGTCGGCACCCTGGCCGGCGAGGACACCCTCCGCGCCCGCCGAGTCGATCGTCGCGTCGGACAGCGCCAGCGTCGCGTCGAGCACACTGACCGCCGCACCGTCGGTGCCGCGAACGGTCAGGCCGCTCACCGTCGGGCGCGCCTCGTCGCTCACCGCGACGCCGACGTTGCCCTCGTCGATCTCGATGCTTTCGAAGGTGCCGCGGGACCGTTCGCACATCTGCACGGCCTCGCCGCCGCAGCCGAACACCCGAAGCCTGCGGAAGAGCGGTTCGGCGCCGCCCGCCACGCGCACCCCACCCTTGGTGCAGCTGGACACGGTGACCCGGTCCAGTTCGGTGAGGCTGCGCTCGGTCACCTCGACCCCGACACCGTCGACGTCGGCCACGTCGGCACCGGACACCGTGCCGCCGGCCCGGCCCGTGAAGTGCATTCCCCGGCCCCTGGCGTTGCGGATGGTGATGCCGCTCAGCGTCGGCTTGCACCCTTCGGCGACGTAGACCGCCTCCGCGCCGGACCCCTGCACCGCGCACTCGTCCAGGGACACGTTCTGCGTCGTGGCGAGGTAGAAGCCGATGGCGTTCGCGTCGCTGACCGTGAGTCGGACCGCGGAGATGCTGGCGTTCTGCTCGACCGCCACGGCGGGCTTGTCGGTGCCGGTCACCTCGGTGTCTTCCACGGTGAGCTGGCCGCGGCCGTTGAGGCAGATGCCGTTGCCCGACGCCTTGCGCACCGCGCTCTTGCGCACCGTCAGGCTCCCGCCCTCGGCGACGACGATCCCGGACGTGCCGAGCTCGTCCAGCCGGCAGCCCTCCAGCTGACCGCCGTCCGGTGAGGTGGTGACCACGCCCGCGCCGACGGTGTTGCGCACCTCGCAGTCCCGCATCAGCACGGTGCCCTTGTCCTGCGAGAAGATCGTCGCCCACGCGGCCGCCCGAATCGCGCACTCGGTGAGCGACAGCTGGCCCTGCATCACCACGATCGCCGGGTTGTCCCGGTCGTCACAGGTGATCTGGATGCCGGACACCGCGGCTGAGTCGGTGGCCAGCGACACCACCGGCCCACGCCTGCTGACCACCTCGACGGTCCCGGGGCCGTCCTCGGCGGTGATGGTGACCGGCTTGTCCACCACCAGCGTTTCGCGGTAGCGGCCGGGGCCCACCACGATCAGCGTCCCGACCGACGCGGCGGCCAGGGCCTCGGCGATGGTCGACCTCCCTTTACCGGCTTGGGAGACGACGATGACGTCCTTGCTCACTGTCCAGCCTCTCCAGACTCCGCGACACCAGACACACGACTCCCCCTTGTTTCACGCACCGACGAGCTCGGGTTGCTCACCGAAACTGGAAACAGCCAGGCCGTGCCGGGTCCGGCAGCCCACCTTCGCGAACAGCCGGGTGAGGTGCTTCTCCACCGTCTTGGTGCTCACCTGCAAGGCCAGCGCGATCTGCCGGTTCGTCTTGCCCAACCGGATCAACTCGACGATGCGCCGTTCCATCTCGGTAACCCCCGCATTGCGGCCGCGGCGGGCCCGGACGGTCACACCGCAGTCCGCCATGACGCGCTTGGTGGTGGCGATCAGCCGGGCCGCGCCGGTCTCGCACACCAGTTCGTAGGCGATGTCCAGCCACCGGCGAGGTTCCTCGGACAGCACGCCAAGCCGCTGGCACACCTGGATCAGTTCGAATCGGGTGCCATGTGCCCGGATCACCCGCTCGGCGGCGCACAGACATCGCACGTCCCGCTCGACGATTCCCTTCACGAGCAGGCTCGTGCCGTGCGCAGGCCCGTAACGACCCCGGGTCCGCCACAACACGTTGCGCGCGGCCTCCCGGTCACCGAGGTCGGCAGCGATCGTCGCCAGCCGGAGCAGCAGCCGCGCCGCACCCGGTTCCTCCATGCGATCGGAGTTCGCCGCGAGCCATGCCCACCCCTCGGCCAAGGCACCTTCCGGGTCGCCGCCGTGCACCCGGAGGCCGGCCTGCACCCAAGCTCGGAGCGCGGGGAAGGCCGTGTTCTCGTCCACCGAGCTCAGCCACGCGGTCGCCTGGCGGTCTTCCGCGCGCCATCCGCAGATGTCCGCGGCCAGCAGGCGCGCGGCGTCGTGCAGAAGCTTTCCCGCGGCGGGCGTCAACTCCAGCTCGCGTGCCGCGCTGAGCGCTTCGCTCCATCGGCCGTCGACGTAGCCGGTGCGGACCCGGTGGAACAAGGTGACCGGCCCACCGGCCGGAGCCGAATAGTGCGATCCGAGCAGCGCGCGCAGCACCGGCACCAGGTCCGGGAAGGTGCTGCCGTCGACGACCCGCGTGGTCTGCTGCGCAAAGCAGGAGAAGCTGTCGGTGATCGCGTCGACGAGCTGGTGCACACCGCCGGTTTCCCCGGCGAACCAGCGGTCGGCCAGCCGGATGGCGGGACCGGCGAGCACCCTGCCGATCTGCTCGGGCACCGGGCACCCGGTGTGCAGGGCGGCCAAGGCCGCGGCTGCGGCCAGTTCGGTCCGCTTGTCCTGGTCGGCGATCTCGTGGCCGGCGGCGGCCACCTCCGCCGCGACGAGATCGCGCAGCTGCCCGTACTCGCCGTTGGCGATGTAGTGCGCAAGCGGCTTGACCGGCCGGGCTTTGCCCGCGGCCGATCCATCCGCGCAAGCCACCGCGGCACCGACGGCCGGGGCCACGCAGCGCAGCCTGCCGTCTTCGCCGTGCACCAGGATTCCGGCGCGGACCAGCCGGTCCGCCGCCCTGCCGTAGTCGTCCGCCGCGTGTCCCGCCTCGTCGGCGAGGTCCGGAATGCGGTCGACCCGCAGGCCCTGCTCGGTCGCAGCCACCGCAACCAGTCGCTTCCCGGTCGCGTCGAGGTGACCGACCAGACGATGGCCCGGTGGCAGCGGGATCGGCGCGTGCAGCTCGCGCAGCGCGAGCACGCCGTGCACTTTCGCCAGCCGTCCCTGATCCAGCAGATGGTGCACCGTGGAGACCAGGGCGGCGGCGTTCCCGTACAGCGGGCCGAGCGCTGCTTGCAGTGCTTTCGGCACCGCTTCGTCCAGCGGACCGGGTGCGAGCTTGGTCAACAGGCGGGCGATCTCGTCGTCGGTCAGCGGCCCGAGCTCCACCACGGCGTCGGCGAACCGGCACAGTTCGATCGAGGTCGCGGTGGCGCATGCGGCGACCACCGCGTGGCCCGCCCGGTGCATGGAAGCCAGGGCACTCACCGGAACCCGATCGGCGTCGTCGACGACGATGACGAGCTGCCGTTTGATCCGGCAGAGCAGCACGCTGATGGCGCCGAGCAGCCGGTGGCGGCGGCCAGGGGCGGCGTAGGACTCCGGCACGGCGAGCTTGCTCAAGCCCTCGATCGCCTCGGCGAGGCGGGTGCCTTCACCGAGCACTTCGAAGTCCGCGCGCACCGCGTCGAGCAGCGCACGGGCGCGGAACTCGTCCCACGCCGGGTCGTCGGAGACGCCGCCGAGATCCAGGACGGCCGCCTCGGTCTCGGCACAGAACCGGCGCAGCAGTGAGGTCTTGCCGCTGCCCGCGTCCCCGCGCACCACCACCAGCGCGGGCTTGCTCGTGTGCTGGTGCAGGGCGTCGAGTTCCGCACGTCGCCCGACGAAGTCGTGACTCGGTCGTTTCATCGAGCGACACCTCGCTTCCACGATCGCGCGAGGCCGGAAGGCGCTTTCGTGCCGTCGCGTGGTCTGGTCACGAAAGTGGGAAACCGGGCCTGGTGCCGGCTTCCGGCCACGGCTTCCGTCGGCGTTGCCTGGCGGTTCGTGGAGGCCGTCGGCACCGGGGCGGCGGCCTCCGGTTCTCGGGCGGCGGCCGCCTGCCCGGCGCACGTCAGACCACCGGCCACGTCGACTCCTTGAACCGTCCACACCCGGCACACGTGGGAAGAGCTGAAAGTGGTTCAGATCATTCCGAGGACGGCTCATGCTGGAGGAGATCCTCGCGGCGCGAGGTCCGCTCGTCGTCGTCACCGGCGCCACCGGCACCGGCAAGACGACCCTGCTCGCCCAGCTGAGCGACCGCTTGCGGGAGGAAGGGCACGAGGTCACCGCGGTCACCGTGACGGCCAGCGCGGACGTGCTGCCGATCCGGTTCGAGCCTGGCGAGCACACCGTGCGGCTGGAGTCGCCGGACCGCGCCGCGACCCTGTTCGGCCCGGTCCCGGGTGCCGCAGAGGACGCCGAGCTGGCGCGCCGGGCGGCGGCGATGATCGCCGGCCAGCTGTATCCGAAGGGTGTGCTGCTGATCGACGACGCGCACTGTCTGGACCCCGATTCGCTGGCGGTGCTGCGAGCCTTGATCCGCGCGCGGGTGCGCTGCGTGTGCACCGCGGAGCCGGGTCACGGTCCCCTGCCTGAGCTCAGCGAGCTGATCGCGAGCGAGATGGTCGATCGGTTCCGGCTGGCACCGTTGTCCCGTGGCGCCGTCGCGCACGAGATCACCAGGATGCTGACCGCGAAGCCGGAGCCGGCGCTCGTCGATCGGGTGCGGGAGATCTCGCGCGGCCTGCCTGCCGCGTTGCAGGACACCGTCGACGCGATGCGTGCGAACGGTTCGATCCAGGTGGTGGACCGGCGGGCGTACCTGATGCGCCCGCACACCCACTTCGCCCCGGCTGCGGAGACGCAGCTTCTTCGTGCGATCCGGGCGCTGGGAGACGACTGCTGGACGGCCGCGAAGGCGTTGTCCGTGCTGATCCCGCTCGGACCGAGGGTGCCGAACCTGCTCGCCACGAGCACGGGCATACCGCAGGACCAGGTGGCGGGGATTCTGGGACGGCTGCGCCGCGCCGGTGTGGTGCACCTCGGCCGGACGTGGCGCTTCGTCGTGCCGCTGGTTCGCGCGGCACTGCTGGCGTCACTCGGCCCGTTCGAGCGGCGGCGATTGTCCGCAGCGCTGGTCGAAGCCATCTGGGAACACGGTGTCCCGGCCAATTTCGATCCGGACGAGATGGCGGACCGGGTCGCCGATGCCGGCATTCTGGTCGATGCCGATCGGGCCCTTCGTGAGTTGCTGCATCAGGTGCAGGTGACGCATTACGAGCGGGCGGAGTCGGCGGTGCGCTGGTTGGCGGCGGCCGTGGACCTGGCTCCGGCCGGGATCGAGCGGGGCAAGGTCCTGCTCCAGTACACGGTGACCTGTTTCCTGCTCGGCGAGTACGACCAGACGCTGACCGGTGTGCAGCGGATCCTCGCCGAGCACGTCGCGCACCTGTCGCCGGACGCGCTGCAAGAGGTGCACGAGCTGGCCACCAGATCGCTGCGGGCGCTCGGGGAGCACGAGGCACTCCGGGAGATCGCGGCCGGGGACTGCCGCTGGCCGGGGACTCCGGCACAGTTGAGCGTGACCCGGGCATTGGCCATGGGGCATCTCGACCGCTGGCAGGAAGCAGCAGACCTGCTGCGGACCACCGAATCGGAGTGGCGGAGCGCCAGCCCGGCCACGGTCATGCTCGGCGAGCTGACCTGGGCGCTGGCCGAGCTGTGGACGGGGAAGCCGGAGCGGTTCGAACGGCGGCTGACGGCCGCGCAGCTGGAATTGTCGGGCAAGACCCAGATGAGCAGGCGTACGGAGTTCGAGGGGCTGCTGACCGCGCTGCTGACCATCGGGGACGTCGGGAGGGCCGAACGCCTGCTGGCTGCGCACGAGTTCACCGAGAATCAGCTGCCGCTGTACTGCCGGTCCATGCTGGCGGCCACCCGCGGTCACGCGACGGAAGCGGTGGACTTCGCCCGCCGGAGCATCGCGGGTACGGAGGAGCACGGCCGGGAGGCCCGCGCGGCGGGGATGTACGTGAGCGCGGTGTGGATGCTCGTCGCCCGCGGCGAGCTGATCACCGCGCAGCAACTGCTGGCCGCCGCCCGCGCCACCCCGCCGATACTCGGTCACTTGGTGGAGGTCGCGGAAGCTTTGGTCGAGCGGGCTTTCGGCGACGAGGAAGCCGCCCGCCTCCGCCTGTTCCGGTGCGCGTCAGAGACGTCGGAAGCGCAGCTCACGGTCGGTCTGGAGCTGGTGTGGAGCGAGCTGATCGACATGGCGCTGGCGCGCGGCGACCGCGCGGAGGCCGAACAGGGACTGGCCGCCCTGGAGCGCCTGCCCCAGACCGAGCGCACCAGGCTGCTGACACTGCTGGCCCGCGCCATGGTGGACAAGGACGAGGATGCCGCCCGGGAATGCGAGAAGCTGGCCAGGGAGCGGGCGCAGCCCTTGGAGCTTGCGCTGGTGCTGCAGCGACTCGTGCATCACGGCGGAGCCGAGCCGCGGCTGCTGTCGGACGCGTACGAGCTGCTCGGCAGCCTGGACGCGGTGCTGTACCGGGCCTGGGCCCGCAACCTGATGCGGGAGCACGGCGTGAAGGTGCCCGGCCGGAAGGAGACCGTGGCCGAGAACGAGCGGCTGCTTGCCATGCTGGCCGCCGCCGGGCTGACGAACAAGCAACTGGCCGCGGCCCTGCGGACCAGCGAGAAGAGCGTGGAGGGCCGGTTGTCCCGGCTGTTCCTGCACACCGGGTACCGGTCCCGCATCGAACTGTCGACGGCGATCCTCAACGGCGAGTACCTGAGCGAATGCGCGTAAGCGGGACTCGGCCGGCTCGGCTGCCGACGGCTCGGCGCGGCTGGCGCATCGCCGGGAATGACGGACGGCTGTGCAAGCGGGCGACTGCGGCCGCTACCCTAAGCAGGGAAGCCCTCGTAGCTCAGGGGATAGAGCACCGCTCTCCTAAAGCGGGTGTCGTAGGTTCGAATCCTACCGGGGGCGCGCAGGTCACAGGCCTTTTCGACCCCTCGCCGGACCTCCGGCGTGGTGCGCGTATGGCGCGAAACTTCGTTGCTGTGGTGCATGACTCGCACCACGAGCGCCGGTCCGAGTCGTCAGCGCAGCCGGATCGAGACCCTCCCCAGCGATGCGCTGCGGGTCGTCGTGTGCGCGGGGACCGACCGGGTGACGGGCAAGCGTCACTACCTCCGCGAGGTCATCCCTGCTGGTCCGAAAGCGGCCGACGAGGCCGAACGGGTGTGCGGCTTGTCAATCAGGCGAACGAGCACGCAATTCGCGAACCCGCGCCACGGTCAACGAGCTCGTAGACCGGTACCTCGAGCACCTGGACGTCGAACAAACGACCCACAAGCAGTGCGAAGAGGGACATGTCCCTATCCCTGGCCAGGATCCCTCTCGTTGCGGCTGCGTGTGATCACGTTCGGCTAGGGCGGCTCTAGGTCGGCGCGGACACCTTCACCCCATCGGACTTCACGACCGGAACACCTGCCTCGGCGAGAACTTTCGCGAGATCCCGAAGGCTCCATAGCTCGTACTCGTGCGGCATGGCTCGTAGTCGTGCGGCCGAAGCTCTACGAGCCGCGACAGCACCACCCGTGCGCGTACTCGCTTTCCGCCGCGTATCACCTTGGCGATGTCAGCCAAGTGATCGACCGGCGCGGCTTGGCGGCGAGGCGAAGAACGTCGACAACGTCGAGAACCTGAGTATCGCACGGGTCGACCGCAACAACTCACGCGATTCATCCCCGTCGAACGGATCTACCCTGCAATCCTCGAGGAAGTGGAGACCGCCGAGTGACCGATACAACCCCGCAGCCTGCCATAGCGGCCGCCGTCATCGTGCACGAAGGCCGTCTCCTGCTCGTCCGTCGGCGCATCAAGGAAGGCAGCCTGTCTTGGCAGTTCCCAGCTGGCGAACTCGAGCCGGGCGAAGACCCCGAAGACGCGGCGGTCCGCGAAACTAGAGAAGAAACCGGACTCGTCGTCAAGGCAACCAAGGTACTCGGCGAACGCGTCCACCCTGCCACCGGGCGCACGATGATCTATGTGGCCTGCTATGTGCTCAGTGGTAAAGCCACTGTTGCCGACGAGGATGAGCTCGACGACATTGCCTGGACCAACCGCGACTCCTTGAACAACTACATTCCTCATCCTCTTTTCCAGCGAATCAATGACCACCTTGCCAAGAAGCTCGAATAATCTGTTCCCACAGGCTGATTCAATTTACACCCGCAAACCAGCTACCCGTAGTCAATCTGTGAAGCACACCCAGTAGAGCACTTACTCGAATCACCATCCTTGCACCTGTACAATTTGGCCTTCAGGGCAGAACTCGTCCCAACTCCAAGACTTTCGTACTGTCGTCCAGCAGGAACTTCTGTCCATTTGTCCGGGTTCCTGTGAATGCTGCTCTCATGAGTGGTTCGGCGCGGCCGGGTGATGTCGACTCTCCTTCGGTCATTACCATCCGGTACGGGAGGTGATGATCGCTAGTGTGGTCACCCGTTGGCCGGCGCGGTGCGGCCTTTCTGCTCCTGGTGCAGGCGGTCGGTGCCCGGCATGAGCAAGGAAACGGAGGTGCCGTGAACCTGTTTCGGCGGATAGCTGCCTTGCTTGCAGCAGTCGTAGCAGCGGCGACACTCAATGCCGGCTCAGCGGCAGCGATCGACAATGTCCCCTGTGGCAACCGCGACGACTTGATGAAAATCTGGTTGCACATGAGTGGAGGCTCGCCGGAACCCTACTGTTTCGCCAACGGCGGCGAGTATCACCTGTGGGGGCTTGGCTGGTGGGTCACCAAGATTTGGACCGGCAACAATCGTGTCCAATGGTATGGCGACGGCCGGTGGCAGCCCGCTCAACCGATCGGAAAGTGGACTACGTTCAGGTGGCCCAATCACCCGGGCGGAGTAAGAGTCGAAGGATTTAGAATCCTGTAAGAGCGGTTCGTTCGGGGCCGGCGGGAGGGTGACCGTCACCGCCCGCCTACCGGCCCACCGATTCGATCGCACCTGATCACCGTCGGCAAACACTCACAATAGTTGATCTTTGTTGATGCTGCTCCACTCGAAATAGGTTGTGTCACACGCACGAGCGCGTTGCTTTCGCCACGGCCCTCGCCGATACCGGCACCCAGTCTCGAATCGGCCGACGCGCCCCACACCGCTCAGGGCTTCTTTGATGTTGGCGCGACCAGGCATCGGCCAACGCGTCCGACTGTCCTCTTGTCGCCGTACCTCTTGTCGCTGACCGCGGCGGCGGCTTCCCCGACGAATCGCCGTGACCGCGGCGGCTTCTCCGACGGATTGCTGCGAGCGCCGCGGCGAGCGATCTTCGGCGCGCGAGCACGGAGAAGAAAGGCCGCGCCTGAACTCCTACCGTGCTGCGCGCCGAAGCTCCACCGGAAACCGCCGGCGTCCCGCCGGAGACTTCGCTATGAAACCTGGTCGACCCACTCGACCGCTGCCTGGAAGAACTCGGTGCGGTTCAGGGCAAGATTCAGGTCGTGACCGCCGTTGGGAAGCAGGAAGAAGTCGATCGATTCCGCCTGCGGGAACCTGTGTCGTTCGGCCGCCCGCAACGTCGCCATGTCGTGGCACGGCTTGAGTCCGCAGAAGAAGACCGTGTCCTTCGTACCCATTGCGAGCATGACCGGCGCGGTGACGAGCTCCGAATGCGGGCCGAACGTCGGGAGCGGGAACGTGGCGAGCTCTCCTGCGGTGATCACCGTTCCGTGCCGGCAGTCCTCGGCGACAACGGCCGGATCGTAGTTGCCGGGAGCGTAGAAATTGCGTTCCCGCGAAGCGCAGTTCGCTCCGAAGTCCCCGAGGGGCTGGTCGGCCAGGTCCGGGGAGACCATCGGGGCGGGCTGAAGTACTTTGCCGGTCGCCAGATCGGCCATGAACTTCACGCTGGGCGTATGGGTGAAGCCGGTGAGCATGAGTCCGTCGACGTCACGGTATTGGGCGGCTTCCTGCAGCACGATGATCGACCCGAGGGAATGCCCGACCGTGATGACTTTCCGGAACTTCTTGCCGCCGATCTCGCCGCGACGGAGCTTGCCGGCCACCTGATGCACCGTGGCCGCATCGGCCAGCACGGTGACGACGGCGGACGGCAGGCGGTCACTGTTGCCCGTGTTGAAGCGGTCCAGGGCGAACGTTGTCTGACCGTGCTGCGCTGCGTACCGGGCGTAGGAGTAGCCGGAGATCGGGAAGTCCCAATAGGTGTGGTCGTAGGTCGAGCCGGGCACCAGGATCTGCACGGTGTCGCTGCCGACGCCGGATGACGGGCCACACAACGTGCCGGAAACCATGTGTGTGCCGACAGCACCGAGCGATATCGGCACGCGGTGCTCGGAACACGTGACGTCGGCGGCGCCAGCGGCTGGTGCGGCGGTCAGCGTTCCGCACAGCAGAGCCACACCGGCGATCACCGATCCGAGGGAGCGGAGGATCAGTCGTCTCATCGGGGTGCCTTTCTCGTGCGCGCCGGGATGAGCCATCAAGAGGCCGATCACGGCAGGGTCGGGGAGGAGCGGCCGAACGGCCGGACGGCAACCAAACATACGGTAGGTTGATTTGCTCCGAAAAGAGCACTAGGGCACCCCAGGGAGAGCATCACCCCTTCGGATGAATGGCCTGATACCCGCCTTGCCCAGTCCTGATGTGATCCGGTACACATCACCATTCAAACGGCCGGTAGGTACCGTCTGCGCGCCCAGCCGTGCAACGGCGCACGCGAAAGGATGGTCTATGAGCGCACCAGCAGGCAGGCAGTTGGAGCACGGTCCCGGCGCGGCTGCGAAATCGGTGGCAAGGCGACGTTTCCTGACCTACCTGGTCGCGGCGCCCGTGCTGACCGTCGCGGCAGAACGCTCCTTGAGCGCTTTGGCCACCCCGACTGCCGCGGCAGCGATCCCGTCACCACCGCAGCCTGCCAACATCATCGACATCGGCGAGATCGTCGTACTCGCCACGCGGCCCACCGCTGCCATCGGCTTCCAGATCCGCGTCAACGAGGACGGAACAGTCGACGTGTCGATGCCACGGGAGGAAGTGGGCCAGGGCCTGAGCACCGTGGCGGCCATGCTCGTCGCCGAGGAGATGGACGTCCCCCTCGGGAAAGTCCGGATCTCGCTCGCCGACGCGCGCCCCGAGCTGCTCTTCAACCAGCTCACCGGTGCGTCCAGTGGTGTTCGGTCGATCTACCACCCGGCGCGCGCCACCGCAGCGGCCGCACGCGCCAGGCTGCTTGAGGTGGCGGCCCGCCGATGGGGTGTCTCACGTGACGAGCTGACGGTCGCCGACGGCGTCATTCGGGCGCGGGACGGTCGTACGACGACATACGGCGACGTCACGAAGGAAGCCGCACGGGCCGACCTGCCGGAGCTGAAGGTCAAACCCAAGACGAAGAACCGCTCCCGCTACATCGGCAAGCCGGCCAAAAGGGTGGACGGGCGCAAGATCGTCACGGGCGCCAACACCTACACCCTCGACGTCGACGTTCCAGGGGCCAAGCCGTGCATCGTCCGCAGGCCGCCCACGATCAGCGGCACCGTGCGCTCGGTTCGCAACGTCGGTGCCGTCAAGCGGATGCCCGGTGTCGTCGCGGTGACCACGATCCCGTCGGGTGTGGCCGTGGTCGCTGACACGTTCGACTACGCGCTCAACGCCGTCAACGCTCTCGACGTCGACTGGGGCCCGGGAAGCATCGACAACCTCTCCGACGAGAACGTCCGCGCCAAGCTGCGCGCCATGGCCCCGAAACTCGACGTGCCCGAGGTCGGCGTGAAGTCGATCGTCGGCGAGTTCGACTTCGCGTTCGCCACCCACGGCGCAGTCGAAATGAATGCAGCGGTGGCCGATGTGCGGGACGGTCGCGCCGAGGTGTGGGCAGCCTTGCAGGCCCCGGTCGTCGCGCAGGAGGAGATCGCGCGCACGCTCGGCATTCCCATGAACAAGGTCGTGGTGCACGTGATGCCGAGCGGCGGGTCGTTCGGCCGTCGGCTGTTCCACGAACCGGCGGTGGAAGCGGCGCTGGTGTCGAAGGCCGTCGGCCGTCCGGTCCGGTTGCTGTGGCACCGCACCGACGACATCCGCCACGGTCGTGTTCACCCGGCCAAGCACCACCGCATTCAGATGACCTACGCCGCCGGCAATGTGGTCACCTACCAGCACCACGTCACGTCGGTGTCCACCGACATCGGCCACGGCTTCGGCGACGTGCTCACCGCGAAAGTCGCCGACATCCCCATCGCAGGCAACGCCTCGATCGCGCAGGTCGCTTTCCACACCATGATCCACTGCCCGTACAACTTCGGCGTGGTCACCGAGACCCTCTCCGAGTGGACGCTGCCGATGCACACCGGGAGCTGGCGTTCGGTGTGGTCGGTGACCACGCGGGGCGTGGAAGAGGTCATGGTCGACGAGGTGGCCGCCGCGCTCGGCAAGGACCCGGTGGAGTTCCGCCGCCGCTTCCTCAAGACGGCCCGGCAGCGCGCGGTGCTGGACAAGGTGGCCGAGGTCGGGCAGTGGGGCAAGCCGATGCCGAAAGGCTGCGCGCAAGGCGTGGCCGTGCACGACGAGTCGAAGTCCTGCACCGCCTGCCTGGTGGAGGTCGACGCCCGCGACCCTAAGCATCCCCGGGTGACGAAGGCCGTGATCGCCGTCGACCCCGGCCTGGCGGTCAACCCCAGCGGAGTCGAGGCGCAGATGCTCGGCGGCCTCACCGACGCCATCTCGCTGGCGTTCCGGGCTCGGCTGCATCTGGTCAAGGGCCGATTCCTGGAGGGCAGCTTCGCCAACTTCCACTACGCCCGGCAGAAGGACAGCCCGCGGGAGGTGCAGGTGATCGTGATGCCGCCGACTACCGGCGAGCCCGGCGGCGTCGGCGAGCTCGGCCTGGCTGCACCGTTCGGCGCCGTGGTCAACGCCTATGCCAGGGCGACCGGCACGAAGCCGCGCAGCTTCCCGATCTTCTCCGAGCTCGACTTCACCCCGTACCCGCCGAGCACGCTTCCCCGACCGCCTATGCAGGCGCCGCCTGCCAAGCCGTAAGGAGCCGCCATGCCGAAGCACACGTTCGTCCTCAACGGCAAGAAGGTCACCGTCGACGCGCCGGACGATCACTCGCTGCTGTGGGTCCTGCGGGACATGCTGGGGGTCACCGGACCCAAGTGCGGCTGCAACCTCAACGTCTGCAAGGCCTGCACGTGCCTGATCGACGGTGTCGAGTTCACTCCGTGTGCCACCCGCGTGGCCGACGTCGCCGGGCGCGAGATCACCACGATCGAAGGGCTTGCCGACGGCGACAAGCTGCACCCGGTGCAGGAGGCGTGGCTGGAGTACGACGTCTCGCAGTGCGGCTTCTGCCAACCCGGTCAGATCATGAAGGCGGTCGGCCTGCTGAACCGGAAGGCGACGATCACCGACGACGACATCGACGAGATCGAGAACGTCTGCCGGTGCGGGTCCTACGCCAGGATCCGGGAAGCCATCAAAGCTGCCGCAACCAAGATGCGGTGAACATGTCCGCCGGACGGAGCCGCGGCGCCTCGCCGCGGCTCCGCTGTTTTCCCATCCCGACGTGGCTCGTTGTCGGCTGCTGCGGCACACCCCGTCGCGCTGCCTCGGCCTTCTCCCCGGATCTCCGTTCGCCTCGCCCCCGTAATTCGCCGTCGCAACCCCGTGGCCCGGGCTTCGGTCACCGAGCGTCGGCGCACGGGTCGGCCAAGGGGCGACTCCGCCACGGGCATTTCCTGCGCACGGGTCGAACGGCGGCAAGGCCGCCTCCCCGGTGCACGATCCGCGCAGCTCGGCCAAGGGGCGACTCCACCACTGGCATCTCCTGCGCACAGCCGACCATGGGACAACTCCACCGCTGGCATTTCGACTTACCAGTCAGTTAGTCTCGGGCGAGCTGATCGCCGTCGCCCCGGGGGAGCCCGTTCAGTGTCGATCCCCCGCGGGCGATCGGCGCTTTCGAGCCACGAGAAATGAGGGCGTGGTGACGGAACCTGTGACACATCGACCGGGCAACCGGTGTGCGTCCGGCGGCGATGCCGTCGAGCAACGCACGGAAACGGGCTCAGGAGGATCGCCGTCGGGCGGGCTGCATGCCGACATACGACGGGCGCTCACGATGTCTCCGGAACACCGATCGACCGTCGTCGACGGCTGTGTCATCCGCTGGCTGGCGTGGGGCGAGCCGCGTGGTCCCGCGGTGCTTTTCGTGCACGGCGGCGCGGCGCACAGCTGGTGGTGGAGTTTCACCGCCCCACTGCTGGCCGACCGTCACCGGGTGCTGGCGATCGACCTGTCCGGGCACGGGGACAGCGACCGCCGTGAGCGGTACTCGTTCACGACATGGGCGGCCGAGATCAACGCGGTGCTCGACGTCGAGTCGAGTACCGACCCGGTGCTCGTCGGACACTCGATGGGCGGCATCGTCGCCACCGTCGCGGCCGTGCACCGGCAGGGCCCACTAGCCGGGTTGGTCCTTGTCGATGCGCCGCTGTCGAACGCGCACATCTCCAATTTCGACGGCGAGCACGGCACGCTCGGCCGGACCCGGACGTATCGGACCAAGGACGAGGCTGTCGCGCGATTCCGGCCGCTGCCTCCGCAGCCAGTGACGTCGGACGAGCTGGTCGCGCACATCGCCCGGCACAGCGTGCGGAGGACCCCAGACGGCCAGTGGACGTGGAAGTTCGACCCGAGCGCCTTCACCAGGATTCAGCCCGACCGCCCGGCGGAGCTGTGGAGCCTGATCCATCGGTTGACCTGCCCCGTCGGGGCCATCGTCGCCGAGCGCTCCACCGTGGTGATTCCGCAGGACCGCGCGCGCCTGACCGGACCGCAGGACGGCAGCCACCCGCGAATAGCCTGCCAGCTCCTCGACGGCAACCACCACGTGATGCTCGACCGGCCGGTGGAACTGGTCCAGGCGCTACGTGCGCTGCTCGACGAATGGTCTGACGGCGCGACGGACGAAGGAGGGACGGCGTGAGACGTCGGCGTTGTGTCGTGACGGGGGCTGGCTCGGGAATCGGAGCAGCCGTGGCCAGGTCGTTCCGCGAGGACGGTGAGGAAGTGCTCGGCGTCGACCTCGCCGGTGCGGACATCGACGCCGATCTCGCCGGGCAAAGCGGACGGGAAGCCGCAGTCGCCGAGATCGCCACCCGGTACGACGCTGTGGACGTGGTTGTGGCGTGTGCCGGGTCGGCGCGTCCGGTGCCCGAAACCGTCAGTGTCAACTTCTTCGGGGTCGTGCGCCTGCTGGAAGGCTTGCTGCCGCGGTTGTGGCGGGCAGAGCGTCCCCGTGTCGTCGTGATCACGTCCGTCGCAGCCGTGCACCGTGCCCTGCGGTCGGTCGTCGAGGCATGCCTGACGGGTGACGAACACGCGGCCGTGACGGAGGCCCGGCGCGCGGTAGACACCGGGAAAGCCGCCGGCATCTACACGTCGTCGAAGCAGGCGCTGGCCCGATGGGTACGCCGCAGCGCCCCGACATCACAATGGGCCGGCAACGGCGTGACCCTCAACGCGGTCGGCCCTGGCGTCGTGCTGACACCGATGATCGAAGACCAATGGCGTGACCCCGTCGGCAGGAAAGCTCTGACCGAGCAGGTGCCGATGCCACTGACCGGAGAGCCGGTCGACGTGGGACAAATCGTCCGCGCCGTACGCTTCCTGGCCGCTCCGGACAACGAAGCGATCACCGGCCAATGCCTGTATGTCGACGCGGGCGCCGACGCGACCTTGCGTACTGATTCCTGCTGGTGAGTGCGGCGGGCGACGACGAACGACCTGAGTCACCCGGCTGACACGGCAGGCGGCTCCACCTGCGCGTTCCCGCGGGTGCACATGCGGCCTTCGGCTCCGGCAAACGCGAATCCCGGCCCGAAGCCGGGCCAAGTGTGGACGCAGCCCGGCGCCGGCCCCACGGCGCACGCGCACCCGGCGCGACGAATCACGGTGACCGTGGTCCGACCCCGGGGGAACCGGGCAAATCACGTCGACGGGGCAGTTGACCTGGATCACATTGCTCCTATACTCCTTAACAACCAGACGGATGGTAGGTACTCCGGCGCCCGATCGCGGGCGCCGTACGCCTCAAAGGAGTGGCGAGCATGACGGGTCAGTACGACGGAGTGCGACCGGAGCCGAAGTGGGTGCGCGCCGAGACGATCGGCGACCTGCTGGACAGCAGGGCGGAAAAGCTGGGTGACAACGTCGCCCTGGCCTTCCCCAGCGAGAAGACGACCTACCGGGAGCTCGCCAAGCGGGCCGAGGAGTACGCACGCGGCCTGCTTGCCCTCGGGGTCGACCGCGGTGACCGGGTCGGCATCCTGCTTCCCGCCGGGCCAGAGCTGGTGGCCTTCCTGTTCGCCGCGGCCAAGATCGGCGCGATCGCCGTGCCGGTGAACTCCCGGTTCAAGACGGTGGAGCTGGAGCACATCGTCCGCCACTCCGGCATGAAAGTCCTGCTGACCACCGCCACCGAGATGAACTCGCCGCTCGAGCTGCTCAAGGCGACCTTCGCCGAGCTGGCCGGTGCCGCCGGACCCGATCTGGACCTGGAGTCGTTGCCCGAGCTGCGGCACGTCGTCGTGCTGTCCGGTGCCGGACCGGACGACCGGTTCGCGCGCGGCGTGGACGAGCTGATCGCCGCCGGCGAGTCGGTGCCGGTCGAGCGGGTCGCCGAACGCCAGCGTTCGGTGCGGCTGCGCGACACGATGATGCTGGTCTACACATCGGGCACCACGGCCGCCCCCAAGGGCGCCATGCTCAGCCACGAGGCGGTCAGCCGGCTGACCACGGGCATTGTCGAGCGGCTCGAGCTGACCGGCGACGACAAGGTGTGGACCGCGATCCCGCTGTTCCACGGCGGTGGCATCAGTTTCCTGATCAGCACGCTGAGCGCGGGCGCCACGTT
This sequence comes from Thermocrispum sp., assembly GCF_002919275.1. Lineage (NCBI taxonomy): Bacteria > Bacillati > Actinomycetota > Actinomycetes > Pseudonocardiales > Pseudonocardiaceae > Thermocrispum > Thermocrispum sp. The sequence goes on from NZ_PKFA01000035.1 coordinate 78,909, forward strand.
CGTCCACCCGGGCTTCTTCAACCCGGACACCACGCTTCCGCTGCTGATCGAGAACAAGGTGACCGTGGCGCTGGCCGCGTTCGAGACCATCTGGCTGCCCGTGCTGTCGCGCTACCAGCCGGACGAACACGACCTGTCGTCGATCCGCGTCGTCATGGTGGTCGGCGTCGAGGAGCGGCTGCGGCAGATGTCGAAGGCACTGCCGTGGGCCACCCAGGTCTCGTGCGTGGCGATGACCGAGTCGTGCGCGTTCCTGTCGCTGCACCGGCTCGACGACCCGTACGAGGTGCGCATGACCACCGGCGGCCGGCCGATGCCCGGCATGGAGGTCCGCGTCATCGACATCGACACCGGCAAGGACGTTCAGCCTGGCAACCAGGGCGAGCTGCTGTTCCGCGGACCGAACATGTTCGACGGATACTTCCGCGACCCCGAGCTGACCGCCGAGGTCATCGACGAGGACGGCTGGTTCCACACCGGCGACATCGTGCGCTGGGACGCCGACGGGCAGATCACGTTCGTCAGCCGCGTGAAGGACATGCTCAAGGTGGGCGGCGAGAACGTCGCCGCGGCCGAGGTGGAAAGCCACCTCATCACCCATCCGGCGGTCAAACTCGCGCAGGTCGTGGCGGCGCCCGACGAGTACTACGTCGAGGTCCCCGCGGCGTTCATCGAGCTCAAGGAAGGTGCGCACGCGACAGAGCAGGAGATCATCGAGTACTGCATGGGCAAGCTGGCGACTTACCGGGTGCCGCGGTACGTCCGGTTCGTCACCGAGTGGCCGATGTCGGGTACGAAGATCAAGAAGGTCGTGCTGCGCGAGTGGATCGCCACCGAGCTGAAGGAGAAGGGCATCACATCCGCCCCCAAGCTGCCCGGCGGTGTGATCAGCCCCAAGGCCGAGGCCGCTTCTGCGTCCTGAGCGTGCTCGCCGGGCCGGCCCGGCGCGGAGGGGCGTCAGCCCTGAGCCGTGGCGGCTGTCCGCCAGCGCTCCCGGGCGGCCAGGCCGGCCTCACTCGCGATGCCGCGCACAGCCATGTCGGCGAAGTCGGTGGCAATCCTCTCCGGCGAGTACGGGCCGTCCGGCTTGAACCACCGGTAGAGCCAGTTCGTCGAGCCCAGGATGAACAGCGCAGCCAACTTCGGGTCGACGTCCTCGCGGACCTGACCGCGTTCGCGGGCTTCCTCCACCAGGCCGCGGAACACCGACTGGTACGTGTGCCCGCCGCCCAGCACCTCGGCGCGGCGTTCCTCCGGCAGGGAGGACAGCTCGTGCAGGAACACCGTCGTCGGAATGAGCGTGCGGCACGTGTGCACGACGTGCCCGTGAATGACGTTCTCGAGGCGTTCGAGCGGCTCGCCCGGGCGCTCGGCGAGCTGCCGCACGATCGACAGGCCGCGTTCGTGGACCGTGCTCACGACCTCGTACAGCAGGTCCTCTTTCGACTGGATGTAGTAGTAGAGGCTGCCTTTGAGCATGCCCACACGGTCGGCGATCTCCTGCAACGAGGCCTTCTCGTAACCCTTTTCGTAGAAGACCTGCGTGGCGACCTCGATGAGCTCCGCCCACCGTTCCTCACGCGGCTTTCGCTCGGCGGCGGTGCGCCTGAAGGTGCGTTCCGCCCTGTCGGGCATCGTGTGTCTCCTTGTCTTCGGCATCAGCACGTGCGTCCCGCGGGCCTGATCGTCCCCGATGAGCTGCGTGGAGCGCTGAGTCCGCACCGATGGTAGAGCCCTGCTGATCAGCTTGCCGGTCAGGTGGGAATCCGCGCTTCGAATAGGAAGGGAAGGACACTCGCACGAACGGACGGCCGAGGCAGACATCGCCGCGCAAGTCGCGCACGGCCGGTCCGGCCACCCGCCGCCTCGCCCGATGGCCGGGGGTCGGCGCGGCCACGTGCCGGGGTCTGCCGGGCTGCCGACGCGACGACGAGCGAACGCCACTGCGCCCGCCGCCGTGCCGATCCCCGATTTCTCGACATTCCACTAAACTACCAGACGGTAGATTGGTTTGCCCCGTCGAACCTGTTGACTTACCATTCAGTAAGCACTCAGTTGTGAGGACACCGTGCGCGAACGCTATGGAATGCTCAAAGTCGCCGTGGAGGACGGCATCGCCCTGGTCGGGCTCGACCGGGCCGACAAGCTCAACGCGCTGCCCTGCGAGTTCTGGACAGACATCCAGGATCTGCTGACGGACGCCGAGGCGGCCGAGGCTGTCCGGGTGCTCGTCCTCTACGGCGAAGGACGCTGCTTCTCGGTCGGCGGCGACATCAACGGGTTCGGCGAGCTCTCCGACATCCCCGCTCGCCGCCGCTATCAGGAGCTCGCGTTCGCCGCGTTCCGCGCACTGGAGAACTTCCCCAAGCCCACGATCGCCGCGGTGCACGGCTACGCGCTCGGCGGCGGTTGCGAACTGACGATGGTCAGCGACGTCGTGGTCGCCGACCGGACCGCCGAGTTCGGCACCCCCGAGGCGTCCGTCGGGCTCATGCCCGGGCTCGGCGTGGTGCGCGGCAGGGCCAACACCAACTTGCACTGGATGAAGTACCTGGTCTTCACCGGGGAACGGCTGTCGGCGGAGGACGCCCGGCTGGCCGGGCTGGTCAACTTCGTGGTCCCCGACGGGCAGCACGTCGAGGAGGCCAAGCGCCTCGCTCGGCTGATGGCAGCCAAACCCGCCACCGCGCTGCGCGTGGCCAAACGCATTCTCAGCCGCGGCAGCGACGAGGGGTACGACTACGCCGTCGAGGCCACCGCGCTGCTGCACAGCACCGAGGATCAGCACGAAGGCGTCGCGGCGTTCCAGCAGCGCCGGGCGCCCAAGTTCTCAGACAGGTAGGTCGATGGTGAACCCGAATCCCGTCAGCACGAAGGAACGGCTGGAGGAGCTGTACCGGCGCAAGGAGATCGCGCTGGGCATGGGCGGGCCGGACAAGATCGCCCGGCACCACGCCTCGGGCCGGCTGACCGCGCGGGAACGGCTGAACCTGCTGCTGGACGAGGGGTCGTTCTACGAGATCGGCCTGCTCGCCGAACCCGAGCTGCGGCACGAGCGCCCGATTCCCGCCGACGGCGCCATCACGGGATTCGGGCGCATCGACGGGCGCAAGGTGTGCGTGATCGCGATCGATGCGACCGTGCTGGCCGGCACCACCGCGCCGATCAGCATGAAGAAGCAGGGCCGGATCGCAGAGTTCGCCGCCCGCAAAGGGCTGCCGCTCGTCCTGCTGGTGGATGCCGACGGTGGCCGCATCCCCGACGTCATGGGCTGGCGATTCTCCGGCTTGCCGTTCGACTTCAGCACGTTCCTGCAGGTGCCGGAGGGATATCCGGAGATCCCGCGGCTGGCCGCGGTGCTCGGGCCCGGTTACGGCGACTCGGCGTTGCACGCGGGGACCGCGCGGATCGTGGTGATGACCGAACAGTCGTCCATCGCGCTGTCCGGGCCGTCGGTGGTGGCTTCGGCGATCGGCGAGCAAGTGACCGACCAGGACCTCGGCGGGCCGGAGCACGCGCAGGAGGTGGGTACGGCGCATCTGGTGGTGCCGACCGAGAAGGAGGCGTTCGACGCGCTGTCCGCCTACCTGTCGTACCTGCCGAGCAACGCGGCCCGTCCGGCTCCGCTGGCGCCGTCGGTGGCACCGGCTCGTTCCCCCGAGTCGCTGCGCGACGTCGTCCCGTCCAATCCGAAGCAGGCCTACGACATGTTCGAGGTCATCGAGGCCGTCGTGGACGCGGACACGATCCTGCCGTGGCGGCCGGAAGCCGGGAAGGCGGCGATCACCGCGTTCACCCGGATCGGCGGCCAACCGGTCGGGGTGGTCGCCAACCAGCCGCGGTACGGCGCGGGCGCCCTCGACGCCAAGGCGCTGGAGAAGGTGCACGACTTTGTCGACATGTGCGACACGTTCAACCTGCCGCTGCTGTTCCTGCAGGACGTGCCCGGGCTGATGATCGGGGTGCAGGCCGAACGGCAGGGGATCGTGCTGCGCTACGAGCGGCTGGTGGCGCGGCTTGCGCGGGCCACGGTCCCGAAGGTCGTGGTGGTCGTGCGCAAGGCCTACGGCGGCGGGCACTTCGCCATGGGCGGCCGCCCCACGAAGCCCGACCTGCTGGTGTGCTGGCCCACCGCCGAACTGGGGTTCATGGCCCCGGACACCGGGGTCAAGACGGTCAACCGGCGCAAGCTGGAGAAGGCCGAGGCCGAAGGAGGCATCGCCGCGCGACGCAAGCTGGAGGCGGAACTCACCGCGGAATGGATCGACGAGTCGGCACCGTGGGAAGCTGCTGCACATGTGTACGTCGACGACATCATCGATCCCGCGGACACGCGCCACGTCGTGCTCACAGGTATCGAATACGGCTGGGGCGACCGGGATCGGGTGAGCTCATGACCAGGACGGCGAACGGACCGCGGGCCGCGGCGGGCTCGCGGCGCAAAGAGGAGATCATCCGGATCGCCACCGAGCTGTTCCACGAGAAGGGCTACCACGAGACGTCGCTGGACGACATCGCCGAACGTGTGGGATTCAGCAAGCCGGCAATCTACTACTACTTCAACAGCAAGGACGACATCCTGTTCGAGATCGTCGACCGCATCGTGGCCGACGCGCTGGAACGGATCCGGGAGATCGCCAACCGGCCCGGGTCGGCCGCCGACCGGCTGCACGCGCTGCTGACCGAGAACACCAAGGTGATCCTGGAGAATCTCGAGGCCAATACGGTGTTCTACAACTCGCGCGGCCTGCTCACCCCGGAACGGGAACACGACGTCCGTGAACGGGAACGCGAGTACACCGCGGTGGTCCGCGACCTGTACGTGGAGGGCGTCCGCGCCGGCGAACTGCGGGACATCGACCCGTCGGTGGTCACCGCGACGCTGCTGGGCGCCTCGATCTGGACGTACCAGTGGTTCGACCCCAACGGGCGGCTGCCCAAGGACCAGGTCGCCCGGGAGGTCGCCGACCTGCTCATGAGCGGGGTGCGCGCGTGAGCACCGCCACCGAGCACCCCGCGCACTATCTCGCCGGGCCGTTCGCACCGGCAGCATCCCGTGCCGTGATCACCGGTGCCGGCAGCGGAATCGGGCGGGACATCGCGGTGCTGCTCGGCCGAGCTGGAGTGGAGGTGCACCTGGTCGGCCGCCGTCGTGAGCCGCTGGCGGAGACCGCGGCGGCCATCGGCGGCAACGCGCACGTGCATCCGGGCGACATCCGCCACGCGGACCGGATGGACGAGGTCTTCGCCGAGATCGAGGCGGCGGGCGACCCGGCGCCGATGCTGGTCAACGCCGCCAGCGGCGCGTTCCTGGCGGCCGCGGAGAACATCTCCCCGCGCGGCTTCGCGACGGTGGTGGACGCCAGCCTCAACGGGCCGTTCATCGTGCTGCGCCGCTGGGCGCGCCCTCTGCTCGAGCGGCAGATGCGGGGCGTCGCGTTGCTGGTGTCGAGCGCACTGGCGGCGCGCGAAGTGCCCGGGGCCGCGCACTCCAGCGCGGCGAAAGCGGGCCTGGAAGCCCTCGTGCGGTCGGTCGCGGTCGAGTGGGGACCGCGCGGCCTGCGGGTCAATGCGCTGGCTCCGGGTGCCTTCGCCACCGAAGGGGCCACGGAGGGCATGTGGAGCCACCCGGGCGTGGCGGCCGCGGCGCGGGCGGCCATCCCGCTCGGCCGGTTCGGCCGCCCCGACGAGCTGCGCTGGGCCGCAGCCTTTCTGCTCAGCCAAGCCGCGTCCTACATCACCGGGGCGACACTGGTCGTCGACGGCGGGTGGCGGCTGTCGCCGCACCCGTTCGGCACCGTGTTCCCGGAACGCAGGCGGGCGTGACCGCGGGTCGCCCCACCAGCAAGCCCGCCCCCGCTACGACGACTTGCGTTCACGACGTGCCCGGAATCGGCGTCACTGACCGGAAAGCACGGGGATGCCGGCATCCGAGACGCGCGGCCGGGGGCCAGTGTCCGACACTCGTCGCCGACCGTCGGCGACAAGGCCGCCAGCACCAGGCGTGGCCACGGCGCGGGAGGTGACGGACGGCTACTGCTCGATGCGTGCGACTGCGGCGCCCTGCTCGACCACGTCACCGGGTTCCCGCTCGATGCGCACCGTGCCCGCGCGGTGCGCGCGTAGCACGTTCTCCATCTTCATCGCCTCGACGATGCACACTTCGTCGCCGGCCTGCACCTCGGTGCCGTCCGCCACCAAGAACTTGACCAATGTTCCCTGCATCGGCGCCAGCAGTTCCGGGCCGTCATGGATGACGTCGCTGTCGCGGGCCGCTCCGCCACGGCGACGCGGGGGCACGGCGGCCGTCCGGTCGTCGGTGTACGTGCGACCGTAGACGGTCACGTACAGTGGCCTGCCCCCGATAGTCAGCTGGACATCGCGGACCGTTTGCGCCTCGGTGGCCGTTCCCGTCATGATCTGCAAGCTCTCCCCCTCCGCCGGATCCTCCTGTGGCGCGGCGAGCGCGGACAGGTCCCACTCCGACTCCACGGTGACTGTCCGGTGCCGCATCGCAGCGAAATCCGGGTGGTCGATCGCGAACTTGTGGAACGCGGCCGTCGTCGGGATGCCGCGGACGGTCAGCTCGTCGAGGGCGGAACGCAACCGCCTCCGCGCAGACTCGCGGTCGCGGTGCCACACGACGAGTTTGCCGATCATCGAGTCGTAGCACGGCGGAACCGTGGCGCCGCTGGTCACGCCGGTGTCGAACCGCACCCACGGGCCCTGCGGGATCACCAGCTCCTCGATCGTCCCTGGGGTGGGCACGAACCCGCGCGCGGGATCCTCGGCATTGATGCGGACCTCGATGGCGTGGCCGGTCAGTCGCACCTCGGACTGCGAGAAGCCGAGCGGTTCTCCGGCCGCGATGCGCAACTGATCCTGCACCAGGTCGACACCGGTGACCAGTTCCGTCACCGGGTGCTCGACCTGCAGGCGCGTGTTCATCTCGAGGAAGTAGAAGCTCTTGCCGTCGTCGCTGACGAGGAACTCGCACGTGCCCGCGTTCACGTAGCCGACGTGCTTGGCCAGATCAACCGCCGCACGCCGCAGCGCTTCCCGCACGTCGAGCGGCAGGTCAGGAGCCGGGGCCTCCTCGACGAGCTTCTGATGCCTGCGTTGTAGCGAGCAGTCCCGGTCGCCGAGGTGAACCACCGTGCCGTACCCGTCGGCGAGCACCTGGACCTCGACGTGCCGAGGTCGCTCCAGGTAGCGCTCCAGGTAGCACTCGGCGCGGCCGAACGCCGCCTTGGCCTCGCGCTGCGCTGCCTCCACCGCATCCCGGAGCTGAGCGGCATCGCGCACCACCTTCAGGCCACGGCCACCCCCGCCGAAGGCGGCCTTCACCGCGATCGGATAGCCGTACCGGCGGCCGAACTCCTCCGCCTCGGCCACGTCGGTCAACGGCTGGTCGGTGCCCGGCACCACCGGGACACCGGCGTTGCGCGCGGCCTGGCGCGCCGACACCTTGTCGCCCATGGTGGCGATCACGTCCGCCGGAGGGCCGACGAACACGAAGCCCGCGTCCGTCACCGCCTGCGCGAACTCGGCGTTCTCGGCGAGAAAGCCGTACCCGGGATGGATCGCGTCCACGGCGAACTTCCGCGCGACGTCCAGGATGGCCGCACCGTCGAGATAGCCGTCGGCGCTCGTCGCTCCCGGCAGCGAGGCGGCATCGTCGGCAAGCCGCACGTGGAGTGCGTCGCGGTCGATTTCCGAGTGCACGGCGACCGTTCGCACGCCGAGTTCACGGCATGCGCGGATGACCCGCACGGCGATCTCGCCGCGGTTGGCTACCAGAACGGCATCGAACACGGCAGTTCCTCATTTGTCGCTTTGCCGGCGTCTTGCCTGAGACTAGCATTCGACTTACCGTTCAGTAAAACGACGAGATCGTCGCGCTACCTCGCGAACCGGTCCTCGTACAGCCAGCGCGCTAGTCTAACAATCGTTTGGATGGTACGGTTGCCGATGGGTACGACATCGAGAACAGAAAGTGCACGAAGCACGATGAAGGGGCTGGATCTGCTGGGCCCGGAGATGACCGAACAGCCGCACCCTTACTGGGCGCAGCTGCGGCGGGAACAACCCGTCTGCTGGGACGGATCGCAGACAGCCTGGCTGATCACCCGGTACGAGGACGTCCGTACCGGGCTGACCGAGCCGCAACTGTTCTCGTCCAACCGGATCGCTCCCCTGCTGGAGAAGCTGGCGCCTGCCCGGCGGGCGAAACTGGAGCCGATCCTGTCGATCATGCGGGACTGGATGGTGGTCACCGACCCGCCCGCGCACACCCGCCTGCGGACGCTGGCCAACGCGGCATTCCGCGGCCAGCGGATCGCCGCGATGAAGAACTGGATCGCCGAGCTGGTCGACGGGCTGCTGGACGAGTTCGTGCGCAGCGGCAACACCGACTTCATGGCCGGGGTCGCCTACCCTCTGCCTGCGACGGTGATCGCCCGCATGCTCGGTGCGCCGCAAGAGGACCGCGACCGCTTCCAGCGCTGGTCGGACGAGCTCGCCCTGGTGGCGTTCGGTGCAGGCGGCGAGGCGCGCGAGGAACGTCACGAGCGGGCGCTGCGCGGCGTCACCGAACTGCAGGAGTATCTGCGCGAGTTGATCGCCACGCTGCGCAAGTCGCCGGGCGACGACATGATCTCGTTCCTGTTGGGTCAGCAGGAACGGCTCGACGACGACGAGCTGCTGTCGCTGTGCACGCTGATCTTGTTCGCCGGACACGAGACCACCACGAACCTGCTGTGCAACTCGCTGGTCTGCCTCACCCAGCACCCCGACCAGCTCGAGGAGCTGCGGGCCGACCCGAGCCTGGTGCCGAACGCGGTCGAGGAGGTGCTCCGCTACGAGGGGCCGATCAAGATCCTGGTCCGCTGGGTGACCGAGGACGTCGAGCTCCACGGACAGCGAATCCGCTCCGGTGACCGCGTCTACCTGGTGTTGCAGTCGGCCAATCGCGACGAGCGGGTGTTCGACGACCCCGAGACGTTCGACATCCGCAGACCGACCCAGCCGGTACACCTCGGGTTCGGCCGCGGTCCGCACACCTGCCTCGGTGCGCAACTGGCCCGGCTGGAGGTCCGCATCGCACTGCCTCGCATCCTCGAGCGACTGCCCGGACTGCGTCTGGCCGGGGACGTGACGTGGAAGTCCAGCGTCGCCACCCGGGTGGTCGAGGGACTGCAGGTGGACTACGACAGCCGGCGGGAACCAGCGCCAGCGAGGTGAACGCGATGGCCAAGGTGACCTACCGACAGCCGGACGGCAACGTCCACGTGCTCGATGTCGAACCGGGAACCAGTCTGATGCGTGCCGCCGTGGCGGCAGGGCTGCCCGGCATCGTGGCCGAGTGCGGTGGCCAGCTCATGTGCGCCACGTGCCACGTCCACGTCGTCGACGGCGGCGAAGGCCTGCCGGAGATGAGCGACGACGAACGCGACATGCTCGAGCTGGCCGCGGCGCCGGTCGACGAGCGCTCGCGACTGTCGTGCCAGCTCGTGGTCGGCGAGAACACCCCGGACGTCGTGGTCGAGATACCGGAGCGGCAACTGTGAGCGCACTGCCGATCGTCGTGATTGGCGGCGGGCAGGCCGGGTTCACCCTGGTGGACACCCTGCGTACCCGCGGCTACGACGGACCGATCATGCTGGTCGAGGCGACCAGCGAGCTGCCGTATCAGCGTCCGCCGCTGTCGAAGGCGTACTTGGCAGGCACGGCGGGTGACGAGGACCTGCCGTTCCGGCCCGCCAGCTACTACGCCCAACACGACATCGACCTGCGGCTCGGCCAACGGCTGATCGGCATCGACGAGCGCCGCGGCGTCGCCGAACTGTCCACCGGGGAAACGGTGGCCTACCGAGACCTGGTGCTGGCGACCGGCTCCGCACCGCGTCTGTGGCCCGGTTCCGGGGCGCCCCTGGTGCTGCAGCGCCGGGAGCACGCCGTGACGCTGCGCGAGTCACTGGCTGACGCGGACTCAGTGCTGATCATCGGCGCCGGGTTCATCGGCCTCGAAGTCGCCTCCTACACCGCCGGGCGTGGCATGCCGACCACGGTGCTCGAAGCCGCCGACCGGGTGCTGCCGCGGTCGGCCTCGGCCACCGTGTCGGCATGGCTGACCGCGACTCATCGGCAGCGGGGCGTCGACCTCCGCTGCGGGGTGACCGTGTCCGAGCTGATCGTCGACGGCGGCCGCACGCGGGGCGCCCGGCTGGACTCCGGTGAGGAGATCCGCGCCGACGTCGTACTGCTCGCGATCGGGTCCATGCCCGCGCCCGGCCCCTACAGCGCCTCCGGCGTCGCGGTCGACGAGTACTTGCGGGCGCGGTCGCCGCGCGTGTACGCGGTGGGCGACGTCGCGGTATTCCCGCGTGGCGGCGAGCGTATCCGTCTGGAGTCGGTGCAGAACGCGACCGACCAGGCCCGATGCGTGGCCAGCACGCTGATGGGCACCCCGGAGAAGTACACCGCCGTGCCGTGGTTCTGGACCGAGCAAGTGGGCACTCGCCTGCGCATCGCGGGACTGATCGCCGGCGCCGATCAGGAAGTGGTGCGCGGCGACATCGACAGCGGCAGGTTCAGCGTCTTCTCCTTCCGTAACGGCCGGCTGCTGGGCGCGGAGTCGGTCAACGCCGCAGCCGATCACATGGCGGTCCGGTCGCTGCTGGCCTGCGGCGGGGAGCTCACCGCCGACGAGGCGGCCGATGCGTCGTTCGACCTCAAGGCGCGGGCCGCCAGTGCCCGCGCCAGTGCCCGCGCCAGTGACCAGACGAACATGCAGCGAGCAAGGAGCGTGGGATGAAAGTTGCCGGATCAGTCGGTGTGATCACCGGTGGGGGCGGCGGCCTCGGCGGAGGCGTGGCCCGGATGCTGGTGGAAGGCGGCGGCAAAGCCGTCATCCTCGACCTGGAGTCCAGCGGAGGTGCCGAGCTCGCCGCGTCACTGGGGCCGAACGCGCTGTTCATTCCCACCGACGTAACCGACAGCACGCAGATCGAGCGGGCCATCGAACAGGCCGTCGAGCAAGCGGGTCGCATCGACCTGTGCGTCAACGCCGCGGGTATCTCGCCCGCCCATCGGGTGGTGGACCGCAAGGGCCGGGTGCACCCGCTCGAGGTGTTCGAGAAGACGATCGACGTCAACCTGATCGGCGCGTTCGACGTGCTCCGGCACGCCGCCAAGGCGATGACCCGCAACGAGCCGGGGCAGGACGGCGAGCGCGGTCTCATCGTGAACGTCTCGTCGGCAGCGGGCTTGGAGGGCCAGCCCGGGCAAGCGGCCTACACGGCCTCCAAAGGCGCCCTGGTCGCGCTGACGCTGCAACTGGCCAGGGACCTGGCGGTGTGGGGAATCCGGGTGATGACGATCGCGCCGGGGATCATGGACACCCCGATGCTCGCCGGTATCGACGAGAAACGCCGGTCCCAGCTGATCGACCTGCACGTGTTCCCCAAACGGCTGGGCACGCCCGAAGACTTCGCCGCGCTCGTGCGCTGCTTCATGGAAGTGACGCTGCTCAACGGCGAGTGCGTCCGGCTGGACGCGGCGACCCGATTGGGGCCGTGACATGCGCCGGACCCTCTACACCGACGAGCACGAACAGTTCCGGGCCGCGTTCCGCCAGTTCCTGGACGCCGAGGCGGTCCCGCACTGGGAGGAATGGGAGAAGGCCGGCACCGCGCCGCGGGAGTTCTGGCGCGCCGCGGGCAAGCTCGGCTTCCTGGGGTTCGAGGCGCCCGAACAATACGGCGGGCTGGGCATCCGCGACTTCCGGTACAACGCGGTGCTGCAGGAGGAGGTGGCCGACAGCGGCATCGCCACCGACGGCTTCGCGCTGCACAACGACATCGTCGCGCCGTACCTGCTGGACTGGACCACCGACGAGCAGAAGGCGCGGTGGCTGCCCGGCTTCACCTCCGGGGAGACGATCACCGCGATCGCGATGACCGAGCCGCACGCCGGCTCGGACCTGGCGTCGATCCGCACCACTGCCCGTATCGAGGGCTCGTCGGTCGTGCTCGACGGGGCCAAGACGTTCATCACCAACGGCTCGATCGCCGATCTCGTGCTGGTCCTCGCCCGCACCGGGGAGCGTGGGATGACGCTGGTGGCGGTCGAGGCAGGCACACCGGGACTGCGGCACGGCACGCCGCTGCGCAAGATCGGCCGCAAGGGCCAGGACACCGCCGAAGTGTTCCTCGACGGCTGCGTCGTGCCGGTGGAGAACGTGCTCGGCGAGCCCGGCGCGGGTCTCGAGCTGGTCAAGCACAACTTGGCGCGCGAGCGGCTGTCGATCGCGGTCCACGCGGTGGCCAGTGCCCACAAGGCGCTGCAGCTCGCGCTGGAGCACGCCACCACCCGCACCACGTTCGGCAAGCCGCTGGCCAGGCACCAGGCGATACTGCACGACCTCGCCCAGGCCCACATCGACATCCAGGTGGTGCGCAGCCATGTCGACGCGTGCGTGGCCGCGTTGGTCGACGGCGAGCTGAGCGGCGAGGACGCGGCAGGCGCCAAGCTGGCGGCCACCGAACTGGAGAGCAGGGTGCTCGACCGCGCCCTGCAGCTGTTCGGCGGCTACGGATTCATGGAGGAGTACCCGATCGCCCGCCGCTGGCGAGACGCGCGCGTGCAGCGGATCTACGGCGGGGCGAACGAGATCATGCGCGAGATCGTCGGCCGGGCTCTGCTGGCGAGTACCGCGCGCTGACCGGGGGCGGACCACGCTCCCGGCGCCGCTAGCGCCCGCTGGCCGGTCGCACCGTGCCGTCACTTCCGGGGCCGCGCCGGGGAGGAAGGGGAGGTCATCGTGCTGGTGCGCCGGCAAGGCCTGGTACCTGCCTCCGCCCGCACGCGGGTATGCCGAACCGAACGGGCGGACGGCGGGCGGCGCAGGGCGGGCGACACGAACCGCCGGTGGGCCGAAGAGGTGTTCGCGGTGGAAGCCGTCACCGGCAAAGGGAACGTCGTGCTGCGAGGACGAGCGAAACTGACAAAGGAGACGTCATGAGCAAACCGTTGGCCGTGGTCACCGGCGGGTCCCGCGGGCTGGGTCGGGGAATCGTCCGCCGGCTCGCCGCCGCGTACCGGGTTGCGTTCACCTATCGGCGCGACAAGGACGCCGCGGCCGAGCTGGTGTCGGCCCTGGAAGCCGACGGCGGGGAGGCGTTCGCGTACCAGGCCGATCTGGCGCAGGCCGGGGAGGCCAGGCGGGTTGCCGAGGAGATCACGGCCGCACACGGTCCGGTGACCGCCGTGGTGGGTAACGCGGGCGCGGCGTCCCGTGGCCTGTCGACGACCGACACACCGGACGTGGAGTACCTGCGGCTGTTCCAGCTCCACGCGCTGGCCAACGTGGAGCTGGTGCGGGCGCTCCTGCCGTCGTTGCGCCGGACCAAGGGCAGCGTGGTGTTCGTGTCGAGTGTCGTGGCGAACCTGCTGCCGGCGGGAACCGCTCCCTACGCTGCGTCGAAAGCGGCATTGGAGGCCATCGCGGTGGTAATGGCCCGCGAGGAACGTGAGCACCATGTGCGGGTGAATGTGGTGGCGCCCGGCCTCGTCGCCACCGAGATGGGCGGCCGTCTGGCCAAAGCCACCGTCGGCGAACGCGACCTGGAAGCGCTCGACCGGGCATCGCCGTTCGGCCGCGTGTGTCGACCGGAGGACGTGGCCGACGCAGTGGCGTACCTGCTGAGCTCCGCGGCGTCGTACGTGACGGGGCACCGACTCGTCGTCGACGGCGGCGGGTTCAACGCGCCTCTGGTGCCCGACCCGTCGTGAGCGTTGCGGTCGACCGAGGGACGGCTCGGGCCAAGTGGGCAATTCCTGCCGGTTCGACGTGGACGTGACGAGAGCCGACCGGTTCCGGGCGAGAGAGTGCCGTAGCGGCCATCCTCCGGTCGGCGGGCGGCTACGAAAGCCCGAGGGAGCCGATCGCGGCAGCTGCGGGCGCCGGAATCGTCCGGGGTGGCGGGATCCCGCGTCAGCTCTTGGTGAGCCGGCGCTCGGCAGCGAGGCGGTCGGTGACGGCGATGACCGAGATCGCCCCCGTCTCCTCGACTGTGGCGATCCCTGCGCTGTACAGCGTGAACGGTCTGCCACAGTGCTCGTCCAGGCCGGGCAGGCCGCCTGCGTACGTCCCGCGAGTCAACACGTGGAACGCCGCCCGGTGGTCGGCGGAGAACAGGTCGAGGACGGTCACCTCGGCGTCGGCGATGTGCGGTCGGCAGGTGGCCGCGCAATGCTCGTCGTCCAGTGAACCGTCCGGCGCCTGACCGAGACCGCCGGCGATGAGCCATTGACGCACCCGGCTTTCGGTCTCGGAGTCGGGCTGGGCCAGAGGCTCCGTCCACGGGTCGGCCGCCGGCAGCCGGACCGGGTGCACCTGCCCGCTGCGTTGTTGCTCCCGGCGCGCGTAGTAGTCCTGCTCGACGCGGCATTCGGTGAGCCGTTCGCCGTTCCAGCGGTACAGGCTCACCCCCAGCCACGCCGCGACGCCGCCGTAGAGGGTCGACCGCCCGTGCTCGGTGAACACGAGGGCAGCGCGCTCGTCGGTGAACAGGAAGTCGTGAACGGTGAATCCGAGTCCGGGGTACTGGCGGAACTGCTTGCGGGTAGCCGGGATGTAGTTCTCCTCGCGGCCGCGGATCTCGTGTTCGCCCATCCGCAGTACGTAGTCGTCGACCATGATCTCGCGGCACACCGAGAAGTCGTGGGCTGCGGTGTAGGCGAACGAGTACCGGCGGAGCAATGCCGCCAACGGGTGCAGGCCGTCGACTGTCTCCATGTCTATACCATACGGTTGGTAGGTAAGTGCGACAAGTAGCCGACCGCATGGTGGACGCTACTTCACGCCGGCGCCGCGCGGCGCACGAGCTGGTGCAGCGGCTGCTCGACGCCTTCGCCGGCGATCCCAGCGCCCCGCCGGTGGAAGTGCTGCTGTGCGAGCTGGGCGAGCAGGCCGGCCTGCTGCGCTCGGGCCGGGCGGACATCGCGATCATGCATCGGCCGGTCGACAACCTCGCGGGTTTCGCCACCGCCGACCTGTACACCGAGGGGCAGGTCGCGATCCTGCCCAAGCGGCATCGGCTCGCCGCGCGAAGCCAGCTCACCATGGCCGAGGTCAGCAACGTTCCCGACCTGCCGCTGGCCCGCTGGCCGCGGCTCGACGGGACCTACCCCGACGGGCCCGGTCCGGAGGTGCGCACTCAGTCGCAGGTGGCGCAGCTCGTCGCGCTCGGCAAGACGCTCCTGGTCATCCCGGCGTCCAGCCGCGCATGGCAGTGGCCGGAGCACGTCGCCGTACCGGTCGTCGACGCTCCGCCCATGACGACGCTGCTCGCCTGGCCACCGAGCGGCTCGGCTCAGATCGAACCCCTGGTACGGATCGCTACCGCGCTCTACGCCGAGGCACCGCCCACCGCGGCCGCCAGTTGATCGCGCCTGCCGCCCAGCGACCACACGCAGGAATCATGCAAGCCCGAAGCGCTCCGCATGGATCTGCGCGGCAGGCACGTCCAGCGAGCGCAGCGTTCGGATCACGGTCTTCGTCATGGCCGTCGGTCCACACACGTACACGTCCCGCTGGGTGACGTCAGGGACAAGTTCGCGCAAGCGTTCAGGCGTGAACGGCCGGTTTCCGTCGGTGGTGCGCCCGGTCAGCAGTTCCAGCCGTCCCCCCTTCCGCTGCACGAGGTCCCGCACTTCGCCGAGGAGCGGCGCGTCCTGCTCGGTCCGGACGCGGTAGAGGACGACGGCGTCGCCCATCTCCTCCTCCAACAGCGACCGGATCGGCGTGATGCCGATGCCCCCGGCGATCAGCAGCGACTTGTCGCGTATCCGGTGCAACGACGTGAACGCGCCGTACGGGCCTTCGAGAAAGGCCCGGTCACCGGGTTCCAGCCGGCGCAGCGCGGCGCTGCCGTCGCCGACCGATTTGGCGGTCAGCCGGAGATAGTGACCGTTGGGCGCTGCGGACAGCGAGAACGGATTCGCCAGCCACCAGTGCCGGCGCCCGGGGAACCGCCATATGGCGAATTGCCCGGCACGGGCAGGAAGCCGGTCCAGATGACGCCCGGTGACGTACACCGAGACGGCATTGCCCTGCTCCGGAACGACCTCGGCAACGCGGAACCGATGAAAGGCGTTGCGCCGCAACGGCCGTACCACACGTCCGACGACGAGCGAGCCGACGGCGAAGATCCACATGGCCCACCAGAACGCCATCGCCCACGCCGACGAAGCGAATGTCGTGGTCTCGAGCAGCTGGTGCACGAAGGCGAAGGAGAACGCCACATACGTGAGCAGATGCAGCCCGTGCCACACCTCGTAGCGGAGCCGCCTTCGCACACGACGCAGCGACAGGGCTCCGACGCTCACGATCAGCGCGGCGGCGATCATCCCGAACAACGAAGCAGGCACACCGGCCAGCGACAGGAAGGTGGCGCCGATCGACATGTCGTACAGCGCGGCATAGCCCATCAGGATCAGCAGCGCATGCGTCACGATCACCCAGAACAGGGCGAACCCGGTCCACCGGTGCCACACGGTCAGCCGGTCCATGCCGATCCGATGATCCAGCCACGGCAGCCGGGCAGCGAGCGTCAGCTGGACGATCAGCAGCAGGGCGGCATGCAGCCCGAAGAACTTCGCCACCGTGAGGATCGCGTTCTTGCCTGACCCGGCGGTGACGAAAAGGAACTCCACGACGGCGGCGGCACCGAGCACGCCTGCCAACACCACATGCCGCGCCCGCTGGCTGGGCGGCACCGCTTCCTCCGCCACTTCTTCTTTCGTCGCCACAGTCCCCACCCCACCCCGCATCACTCGCCGGTCAACCGAGCGTAGATGTCACCGGACCGCCCACCGGGCCGCACGCGGTCGAGCACCCGCAGCAGCTGCTCTGCGTCCAGCCAGTGTTCGCTGACCAGGCGCATCGTCTCCACCGGCGAGTAGTTGTAGCGGTATCCGCCCGCCGCCGCCCCCAGCTCGTCGACCAGCCGCAGCGCCTCCAGTGCCTGGTCGTGCGCTTGCGGCAGGTACTCGAACGACAGCGCGCGGAGCGGTCTGCTGAGCCCGGCGAGCACTTCGACCTCGAATCCTTCGACGTCGATCTTGCAGAAGGCCGGCTCGCCGTGCCGGGCGATGAGCGCATCGAGCGTAGTGACCTCGACGTCGATCGTCGCGTCCCATTCCACACCGGCGAACCGGCGGTCTCGCGAGACGGTCTCCGTCCATTCCGGCGACGCCGACGAGACCGTCGGTGTGGCGGTCGAGACGCGCAGCTGAACCCGGCCTGGCCGGGCGCCGACTGCGAGCGGCACGATCGTCACGCCTTCGTCGCGCCGGAACAGCCAGCGCAGCACGGCAAGGCAATCCGGCTGTGGTTCGACCGCGATCACCTCGGCACCGAGCTTCCGCCACGCCCTGGTCCGGCTGCCGACATGGGCGCCGATGTCGAACCCGAGCCGCCCGGGACCGAGGAATTCCCGGTAGAAGCGCTGCAGGCGACGGCTCCGCCCCGGAATCCCGTGGTACATCACGAGCGATCGAGCGATCCCGCGAACACGCCGCACCATGTCGTCCCCTACCGTCGTCCGGCCGTCGGATCCTGTGGTGAACGCTACAGTGTCGGAGGCCCTGTGGAAGGTGTCGTCGAGGGTGGTCGACGAACGTGTGGCAGGCCGTGGTGGAGGAGGATCGGCGCTTGGCGGCACACCTGGCATTCGTCGCACCGCCCGGCGCGGTTTCCGGTGCCGAGCCGACCGGCGGCAACATCTACGACCGCCGGATGGTGGAGGGCCTGCGTGCGGCGGGCCTGCAAGTCACGTTCACCGCTGCGGCGGGGAGCTGGCCGCGACCGTCCCGGGAGGATCGTGCCGGGCTCGCGCGAGTGCTGGACCAGATCAGCGACGATGCGCCCGTCGTGCTGGACGGCCTGATCGCCTGCTCGGCACCGGACGTCCTGGCTGGGCACGCCGAGCGGCTGCGGCTGGTCGTGCTGGTGCACATGCCGTTGGGCGATGACGTCGGGCTGCCCGCCCAGGTGGCGGCCGAGCTGGCCGACCGAGAGCGGCGCACACTTCGGATGGCCCGTGCCGTGGTGGCAACGAGCAACGCCACGGCGGACCGCCTTCGCCGGAGTCACGGACTGGATGTCCAGGTCGTCGAGCCCGGCGTGGACCCGGCTCCCGGGGCCAGGCCCAGCACCCGGGGCGATCGGCTGTTGTGCGTCGCTTCGGTCGCGCCGGTCAAGGGCCAGGACGTGCTCGTCGACGCCCTGGCCGCACTGACGGATCTGCCGTGGCATTGTCGCTGTGTCGGGGCCGAGCGCCACGCCGATTTCGCCGCATCCGTGCGCCGCCGGATCGCCGACCTCGGTCTGACGGACCGGATCGTGCTGGCAGGCGCACAGACGGACGATCAGCTCGAGGCCTCCTACGCCGAATCGGACCTGCTGGTCTTGCCGTCCCGCGCCGAGTCCTACGGGATGGTCGTCGTCGAGGCGTTGGCACGCGGCATTCCGGTCGTGGCGTCGGCGGTGGGTGGCCTGCTGGAGGCGGTTGGTACGACGAGCATCGGCCCGCCCGGAATCCTGGTCCCTCCGGACGATCCGCCCGCACTCGCCGCGGCGGTGCGCACATGGTTGACCAGCCGCGCCGAGCGAGACCGTCTCCGCGGTGCGGCGCACGAGCGTCGCACCGCACTCGAGCCGTGGTCGGCGGCGGCCCGCAGATTCGCCACGGTGCTTCGCCGGCTCACGCCCTCCGGGACGGCATCATGACGCCCGGATGGGTCACTGCCGATTGGCTCGCCCTGCGCGAACCCGCGGATGCGGCGGCACGCACCGCCGGGCTGGTCGACCTGCTTGCCGAACGGCTCTCCACACGGCCGTCGGTCGTGGTCGATCTGGGTAGCGGCAGCGGGGCGAACATGCGCTGGCTCGCACCCCGCATTTCCGGCGCCCAGGTCTGGTGGCTGATCGACCAGGACCGGCGTCTGCTCGAGCTGGCCGAGCAGACCGCTCTCACCGCAGCCGACGGCGCTCCGGTGACCGTGGAAACGCGATGTGCCGACCTCACCCGGTTGACCACGGACGACTTCACCGATGCGTCACTGGTGAGCGCGTCGGCGCTGCTCGACCTGCTGACTGCTGACGAAGTCCGGACCCTGGTGGACACCGTGGCAGCCGCAGGCACTCCGGCGTTGTTCGCCCTCTCGGTCACCGGCCGCGTCGAATGCGAGCCGTCCGATCCCGGCACGGCCGCCATCACTGCGGCGTTCAACGGCCATCAACAGCGCCCGATCCGCGGACGCGGCCGCTTGCTGGGTCCTTCGGCCCCAGCGGTCACCACCGACGCCTTCCGCAGACACGGCTGGACCGTGGTGGCCGAACCGAGCCCGTGGCGACTCGACGCCACCCATGCCGACCTGCAGATGCGTTGGCTGACCGAATGGTGCGCGGCCGCGGCCGAGCACGATCACCACCTCGTCCCCACGATCGAGGCAGCCATGACCCGGTGGCGGACGGCCTGGGAGGCGGGGACGCTCCGCATCGTGGTGCACC
>NZ_PKFA01000043.1:0-98372 GCF_002919275.1 Thermocrispum sp.
CGCTGGCGGTTCTGGCCCTGGATGCTGCTGTTCGCGATGGCCATGGTCGGCCTGGCGACGGCCCAGGACCTGGTGCTGGTCTTCGTGTTCTTCGACCTGACCGCGGTGTGCTCCTACTACCTCATCGGCTTCGACCGATCCGACAGCAAGGCGCGCACCTCGGCGGTGATGGCGCTGCTGGTCACGGTGGTTTCCGCGGTGGCCATGCTGATCGGCGCGGTCCTGCTGTACGCCGCGTACGGCACGTTCGCCATCCCCGAGCTGATCGAGCGAGTCGGGCCGTCGGAAACCACGACGGTCGCGGCCGCCCTGATCGCCGTCGCGGCACTGGCCAAGAGCGCCCAGGTCCCGTTGCACTTCTGGCTGCCGCGCGCCATGGCGGCGCCCACCCCCGTGTCCGCCTACCTGCACTCGGCGGCGATGGTGGCGGCGGGCGTGCTGGTGATCGGCCGGGTGCACCGGCTGCTGGAACGCAGCGAACTGGTGATGACCGGCCTGCTGGTGATCGGTGCTTTGTCGATCGTCGTCGGCGGCGTGTTGGCGCTGCGGTGCGACCGTCTCAAGCAGGTGCTGGCCTACTCCACGATCTCGCAGTACGGCTACATGGTGCTGCTGTACGGCATGGGCAGCAGCACGAGCAACGGCGCCGCCGCCTTCTACGTGATGGCGCACGCCGTCGCCAAGAGCGCCCTGTTCATGACGGCCGGAGCGGTGACCATGGCCACCGGCGAGGATCGGCTGTCGAAACTCGGCGGTCTCGGGCGGCGCATGCCGGTGCTGGCCGTGGCCTCCGCGGTGGCGGCCGCTTCACTGGCTGCGTTGCCGTTGACCATCGGGTTCTTCAAGGACGAGTTGTTCTTCGCCGCGGCCTGGGAGGAAGGGAGCGTCACCACCGTTTTGGCCGTGGTCGCTGCCGCACTGACCCTTGCCTACATCGGACGCTTCTGGGTCACGCTGTTTCTCGGCGCCGAGAAGGGTCAGGTCACCGAGCGGTCCGTCGTCATGGTCGCGCCGGTGGCGTTCCTCGCCGCGGTGACCGTCGTGGGCGGGCTGGTGACGGAGCCGTTCGCCCGGCTGGCGGCGAGTGGGGGCGAGGTGACCGCAGGCAGGCCGGTGGAGGTCGATCCCGGCTACCACCTCGAGCTCAGCCCGGAAAACCTGATGGCGATCGCCGCGTGGACCCTGGGCGGCCTGCTGTTGGCGGCGCCGAGACTCACCACTGTGCTGTCCCGGACCCTGGCGCGTGCCGGTGATCTGTTCGGTCCCCGCCGCGGTTACGAAGCGATGCTGCACGGTCTGGACCGAGCGTCTGCCGGAGTGCACGGGCTCGAGGTTCGTGATTTGCGCAGCAGCATCGCTGCCGTGCTGGTGCCCGCCGGTTTGCTGGTCGGCCTGGCTTTCGCGGCGACGCCCACGGACGGTGCCTTCGCGCTCGGGCACGTCAGCGGCGCCGACTGGGTGATCCTCCCGTTGCTCGGCCTCATCACCGTCGTCACGCTCGTGATCGCGCGCTCCAGGTCGCGACTGGCGATCGCGCTCGCGCTGTCGGTCGTCGGCTTCGCGCTGGCCGCCGTGTACGCGCTGATCGGCGCGCCCGACGTGGCGCTGGTGGCGGTGATGGTGGAGACGATGCTGGCGCTGGTGTTTGTCGCCGCGCTCGCCCGGCTGCCGCAGGAAGAACCCGACGAGGATCGGGGCTCGGTGGTGCGCAGGAAACGCCGCAGGCGTGACGTGGTCGCCGGATCGATCGCGGGGCTCGCCGCCTTCGTGACGGTGTGGGGCTTCTTGTCCAAACCGGCTGCCGAGAGTGTGTCCGACGACCACATCCGACTGGCTCCGGAGGCACATGGCGGCGACGTGGTGACCGCCATCGTCGCCGACTTCCGTGGCCTGGACACGCTGGTGGAGATCACCGTGCTGCTGGTCGCCGTGATCGGTGTGGCCACGCTGATGCGCAGGGGGAAGACATGGTGAGGCGTAGCGGTCGCGGCGCGGCCCCGGACTCGGTCGTCCGGGTCGTCGCGCGCATGCTGCCTGCCCCGAGCGTGATGGTGGCCGCGGCGCTGATCGTCAAGGGTTACGCGGAGGTCGGGGACGGGTTCGCCGCCGGCGTGATCGTCGCGCTCGCGGTGTCGTTGACCTACGTCGCGGTCGGTGCGGACGGCGCGGAAGCCGTGCTGCCGGTGCTGCGGCATGCCCCCAAGATCGCCGTCACCGGGTTGCTGCTGGCGCTGGCCAGTGGTTTCTTCCCGCTGGTGTACGGCGAGGAACCGGTGTCGCATCAGCCGGCGCCGGGCGAGCCGCTGACCAAGTTCGGCAAGCTCGAACTGTTCACCCAGCTGCTGATGGACATCGGCGTGTTCCTGCTGGTGGTCGGCGTGCTGGTGATGTTGTTGCACCAGTTCGGCCGGTTGCGCGGAGAGGAGAAGTCATGATCATCGCCTTCGCGCTGGCCACCGCCGTGTTGTTCGGATCCGGTGCCTACCTGCTGCTCAAGCGGGACCTGGTGCGAATGGTCGCGGGCATCATGCTGATCTCCCAGGCGGCCGTGCTGACCATCATCGCCTCGAGCCTCAACCGTGGGCAGGCGGTGATCCACGTCGGGCCGGATGACGACCCGAGCGACCCGCTGCCGCAGGCATTGGCGTTGACCGCGCTGGTCATCGGGCTGGCGACGGTGGCGTTGCTGCTGGCCATGGTGCACCGCGTCGTGGTGGTCTTCCGCACCTCCGAGCAAGATGCGCTTGCCGCGACCGAGGCCGAGGTCGAGGCCCGTCTCGAGCGCAAGCGGCAGGCCGACCGGGAAGAGGTCGAGGGCGTCGAAGGCGCCAAGGAGGACGACGCGGAGGCCATCGAGCACGAAGAGCTGGGGCGGGTGCGCTGATGCTGCTGTCGATCGCTCTGTTGTTGCCGTGGGTCGCGGGAGCCGTCCTGCTGATCGCCAACGGCCGCAACCGCGCGGTCGCCTGGCTCGCCGTGTCCACCCTGGTCGCGACGCTGGTCGTGCTGGCGTTCCTCGCCGCGGAGGTGTACGGCAACGGCAACGTCCGGGTGGTGACCGGCCACTGGCCCGAAGGCATCGGCATCGTGCTGGAGGCGGACCCGCTCGGGGTGACCTTCGCGCTGCTGTCGGTGTTGGTGGTGACCGCGGCGGCCGCCTACGAGTCGGTCGGCGGTGTGCGCACCAGGACGTTCCCCGGCCTGGTCGTCATCCTCGCCGCCGGCTTGAACGGCCTGTTCGTCACCGCTGACATCTTCTCTTTCTACGTTTTCTTCGAACTGGCCATGACCGCCTCCTACGCGCTCAGCGCATACGGCGGCAAGCGACGGCAGCTGCGTGCGGCTCTGGTGTTCACCGCGGTCAACCTGTTGGGTTCGTTCATCTTCGTGTTCTCGGTGGCCGGTGCCTACCGGGTGACCGGAACGCTGGCGATGGAGCAGATCGCCGAGCGGATGCTGGAAGTCAACCCGAACGCGGTGCTGCTGATCGCGACCGGGTTCTTCATCGCGTTCAGTGTCAAGCTCGGCCTGTTCCCGTTCCACTTCTGGCTGCCGACCGTGTACGCGGGCGCGCGCCCCTCGGTGGCCGCCATCCTCAGCGGCGCGGTGGCCAACATCGGTGCCTACGGTCTGCTGCGCTTCGGTGCAGGGTTGTTTCCGCAGCAGCTGGAACAGGCGGGCCTGGCGCTGATCATCCTCGGCGCGGTGTCGATCCTTTACGGCGGTGTGCTCGCCGTCTCCCGTGGTGACGTGGCCGAGATGTTGGCCTACTCGGCGATCGGCCAGGTCGGCTATGTGCTGGTCGCGCTCGGGGTGGCCGGGCCGGTCGGCCTGGTGGCCGCCGTGCTGTACAGCGTGGTCAACTCGCTGAACAAGGCGTTGCTGTTCCTGGCCTCCGGAGTGCGTGGCGCGCTGGTGGCCGGCGCCTTCGCCATCGGATCGCTCAGTGTGGCCGGGGTGCCGCCCGCGGCGGGATTCGTCGGCAAGCTGGAGCTGTTCCGGACCGGCATCCTGGCCGACAGCACCGCCTTGATCGTCCTCCTGGTGGCAGGCAGCGCGCTGTCGCTGGTCTACATGTTCCAGGTCTATCAGCGCTGCTTCTGGCGAGCCGATCCTGCGAAGGCCAAAGCCAGCCCGCTGCCGCAGCGACTGATCGCTGCGGGGCTTGCGGTGCTGGTGCTGGCCGGGGCGTTGTGGCCGGAACCGCTGCTGGCGTTGAGCGGGCAAGCGGTGGAGTCGTTGACGTCGTCCAGCCCGGGAGCGTCGTGATGGGCAAACAAGGAGGAATCCTCGGGCCGGTGGTGCGGATCGTGGTGCTCACCGCGATCTACCTGATGGTGCTGACCAGCATCGACCCGGCGGACATTCTCGTCGGTGTGCTGCTGGCGACGGCCCTGGTGCTGGCGGGCCGCAACGTCGGGATCATCCGAACCCGGTCGCAGACCCCGTTGCCGCGCAGGCTGGCCGGCGTGCCCGCGCTGATCGGCGGAACGCTGATCGACCTGGTCACCGGAACGTGGAAGACAGCGCGGTGGCTGATCCGCCGCGAGGTGGCGAAGTCGGACCTGGTCGAGGTGCCGATCCCGCCGCACGGCGGGCCGCAGTCCGCCGCCGCGTGGGGAGTCCGGGTCGGCTTCGTGCCGGACACCGTTGTCGTCGAGATCGACGAGGAGAAGGGACGCATGCTGCTGCACGTCATCGACGCGACCGACCCGGACGCGGTGGTCGCCGAGCAACTCGACACCTACCGACGGCGGCAACGCCGCGTGTTCCCGTGATCCGCCGTGCCTGACTTCATCGTCGTTCCCGCGCTGTTCTGGGTGACGTTCCTGCTCATCGCCGGTGGCGTCGCGCTGGTGCGCGCCCGGAACGTGCTGCAGCGCGTGGTGGCGCTGGACCTGCTGGCGATCATCGTCATCGCGCTGCTCGCGCTGCTGTGTTACCTGCGCGGTCAGCCGTTCTACTTCGATGCCGCGGTGGCGCTGGCGTTGCTGTCGTTCGTGTCGACCGTCGCCGCCGCCCGCTACCTCGACCAGGGAGGTCCGTTCGGATGATCTCGATCGTGCTCGAGGTGGTCGGTGGTCTGCTGTTGCTGATCGGGCTGGTGCTGCTGACCATCAGCGTGCTGGGTGTCCTGCGCCTGCCCACCGTCCTCGGGCAGTTGCACGCGCAGGGCCTGGCCACCGGTCCGGGCATCATCTGCATCCTTGCTTCGTCGATCGCCACCGAGGACATCCGGATCATCACGTTCGCCGCGCTGGCCATCGTGTTCGTCGCGTTGACGTCGCCGGTGTCCAGCCACGCGATCGCGCGCACCGCGCACCGGCGCCGCACCGCGCGGAAAGCCCAGGAAAGCGCGGAGGACAAGACGACGGAGAGCTGATCACGTGCGGTAGCCTCGCAGCGTGCCTGGGGAACAATCGTTACGGCTGCGTGCGCCCAAGAATCTGGTGGACCGGCGTGCGGTGACCTGGTGGACCGTGCGGGCATTGCTGGACGTCGTGCCGGTCGCCGTCGTGCTCGGTGTGCTTGCGGCCGTGCTCGAGGAGCCGCGGCCCTGGCTGGTCGCCGCGCTCGTCGCGACGCTGGTGGTCGGCATCCCGTACGTCTTGATCATGCCCCGCTGGCGTTACCGCGTGCATCGCTGGGAGAGCACCGACGAAGCCGTCTACGCCAGGTCCGGGTGGCTGTGGCAGGAATGGCGCGTCGCGCCGATGTCCCGGATCCAAACCGTCGACACCGTCCGTGGTCCGCTGCAGCAGCTGTTCCGGTTGTCCACGCTGACCGTCACCACGGCGTCGGCCAAGGGCGCGATCAAGATCGACGGCCTGGACCATGAGCTCGCCGCCGACCTCGTCGCCCGGTTGACCGCGATCGCGCAGGCCACCCCGGGAGACGCGACGTGACCGACGCCGAAGACATCGCCTGGCAGAAGCTGGACAAGCGCACGCTCGGCGTGACCACGGCCGGGATGCTGGGTGTCTGCGTCGCGATCGGTGTACCGGTCACCAGCGGATTGATCAACAACGACGCCCTGCCGGTGCCGCTGGTGCTGTTGTTGGTGCTCTCCGGCGTCGTCGTGGTCGTCGGTGCCGTAGTGCTCTACGACTACCTGCGGATCCGCAAGACCTGGTTCCGCGTGACCGACGAGAAGGTCGAGCTGCGCACCGGGATCCTGCGGCGGCAACACCGCGCGGTGCACCGCGAGCGGATCCGCACCGTCGACGTCCACGCCCACCCGTTGTACCGCGTCTTCGGCGTGGCCAAGGTGCACATCGGGACGGGCGAGCACGCCGAGTCCGAGGGGAGCCAGCTCACCCTGGACGCGGTCAGCCGTTCGTTCGCGGACATGCTGCGGGACGACCTGCTCACTCGGCCCGCGCCCACCGTGGACAGCGACGAACCCGTCGGCGAACCACCGCCGGTGCTCGCCGAGTTCGACCTCGGCTGGCTCCGCTACGTGCCCGTGAGCATCTGGCCCGGCGTGCTCGGCGTTGCCGCCTGCGGTGTGGCCTGGCAGATCACCGACTGGTTCGGCCTTCGCGACTCCGTCCTCGGCCAGGCGGCGGAGCTGATCCGTGAGCTGTCGCTGTGGACGGTGATCCCCCTCGCCGTGGTAGTCGTCCTGGTCGTCGGGCTCGTCGCGTCGTTGGCGTTCGGCGTGGAAGCGTGGTGGAACTTCCGGTTGCAGCGGACCGGCGACACGCTCCAGGTTCGCCGCGGGCTGCTCATCCATCGGTCGCTGTCGTTGGCCGAGGACCGGTTGCGCGGTGTGGAGCTGGTGGAACCGTACGGCGCTCGCTTGCTCGGCGGCGGACGGCTGGAAGCGGTGGCGACCGGCATTCGGGACAACAAGCCGGACCAACCAGGGGAGGACACCAAAGTTCTGCTGCCCGAGGCGCCGCGGGAGATCGCCCAGCGCGTCGCGGCGGAGATCCTCCGCGAACCCGAGTCACCGACGACGGCGGACATCACCGGCCACCCGCGAGCCGCGCTGCGCAGACGCTTGGTCTGGGCGGTCGCCGCCGTTGCCGTCGTCGAGGCCGTCCTGGTCGTCATCGGCCTCACGGTGACGTCGATCCTGCTGCACGTGGCGTGGATCAGCGCGCTCGTCCTGCTCCCGGGCGCACTGTTCGTGGCGATCGAGAACTACCGCAACCTCGGCCACGGTCACACCGCGGACTATCTGCTGGTCCGCTACGGCGTCCTGGCGCGACGGACGGCGGCGTTGCGGCGGAGCGGGATCATCGGCGTGACCGTGCGGCAGTCACCGTTCCAGCGACGCTTGGGGTTGGCGGACTTCACGGTGACGACCGCGGCCGGGTCCGGCGCCTTCACCGCCTACGATGCGGATGACGCCGAGGTGCTCGCCGTCGCCTGCCGAGTGGTTCCCGACCTTCTCGATCCCTTCGTGGTGCGCGACTGAGCTACGCTGAGCCAGTACTGGAAAGACTGTTTCCTACTAGGAGCTTCCGTGGCCGCCCGCCCCGCTACCCCCAGCCTGCTGCGCACCATCAACGACCGCAGCGCGTTCGACCTGCTGCTCACCGAGGGGCCGATGACGCGCGTGGAGCTCGGCAAGCGCACCGGCCTGTCCAAGGTCACCGCCTCGCAGCTGCTGGCCAGGCTGCAGCGCCGGGGGCTGGTCGAGGTGGTCGGCTCCCGCTCGGCGGGACGTGGCCCGAGCGCCGAGGTCTACGCGGTGCGGCCGGGGTGTTCGTTCAGCGTCGGGGTCGACCTGAACCCCGACCATGCGGACGTCGCCATCGCCGACGTCACCGGCACCACGGTCGCCCGGCTGCGCCGCCCGGTGAACGGCGCGACCGACCCGAAAGGGCTGATCCACGACACGGTCGCGGAGGTGACCGCCGAGGCCGGGCTGGAGCTGTCGGCGGTCGACCAGGTGGTCATCGGCATGCCCGGCGTGGTCGATCCGGCGACCGGCGACATCCAGCTGTCGTTCGACCTGCCAGGGTGGCACCGCGGGCTGCGCGAGGTGCTGGCCGCCGACCTGGGCTGCGAGCTGACGTTCGAGAACGACGTGAACCTGGCCGCGGTGGCCGAACGTGCTGAGGGGGCCGGGCGCGACGTCGACGACCTGGTCCTGCTGTGGGTCGGGCGCGGTGTCGGTCTGGCCGTCGTGCTCGGTGGCCGGCTCCACCGCGGCGCCACCGGTGCGGCGGGGGAGATCGGCTACCTGCCCATGCCAGGTGTCACGTCGCGCGCACGGGTCGACCGGCCTGCGGAGGGCGCGTTCCAGGGGCTGGTCGGTGCCGGCGCGGTCATGAGGCTGGCCGCCGACCACGGCATCGAGGCACCGGACGCGGCCACGGCGGTCCGGGTGGCCTTGGCGGGCGGGCACGAGGCCTTCCTGCGCGTGCTGGCCGATCGGCTCGCATTGGGGGTGGCTGCGGTGTGTGCCGTCGTCGATCCTGCTCTGGTCATTCTGTCCGGCGAGATCGGCGCCACCGGTGGCGACCAGCTGTGTCGGCTGCTCGCCGGCGGCGTGCGGCACATCGCGCCGGTGCATCCGCGGGTGGTGTCGACCGAGGTCGAGGAGCCGGTGCTGCGCGGCGCGGTCCTGGCGGCGGTGGACCGGGCCCGGCGAGGGTTGTTCAGCTCTGTTACCCAACCGTGACCAGCAAAACTGGAAACGAACTTTACAGTGGTATCCACCCACTGGAAGGAAACCTTTCATTTCCTCGACCTGGAGGTCCGCCGTGGCCAGAACACGTGTCCTCACCGCTCTCTTCGCCGCCGCGAGCCTGGCCATGACCGCCTGCGGCGACGGGGGCGGCGGGAACGAAGCCGACGAGGTGCCGCAGCAGTCCGGTCCCGCCACGATCCGGTTGTGGCTGAACGGGCCGGACACCCCCGAGCCGATGCGGCAGTGGCTGAAAGCCGAGTTCGAGAAGCGGAACCCCGGCTCCAAGCTGGTGATCGAAGAGCAGCAGTGGGAAGGCTTGGTGGACAAGCTGACCACGTCGCTGGGGAGCGCCAAGGAAACACCCGACGTGGTGGAGGTCGGCAACACCCAGGCGGCCACGTTCACCACCGTCGGCGCGTTCGAAGACATCACCGACCTGGTGCCCAAGCTGGGCGGGGACGACCTGCTGCCGAGCTTCGTGGAAGCGGGCAGCGCCGACGGCAAGGTGTACGCGGTCCCGCTGTACGCCGGCTCGGCCTACGTGTTCTACCGCAAGGACCTGTTCGCCAAGTCCGGGCTCGACGTGCCGAAGACGATGGAGGAGTTCGTCGCCGCGGCCAAGAAGCTGAAGCAGGACAACGCGAACGTCTCCGGGTTCTCCGGCTTCTGGCTGCCCGGGCAGGACTGGCGGGACGGCGCCGCCTTCCTGTGGGACGCCGGCGGCGACTTCGCGGTGCAGGAGAACGGCAAGTGGGTCGGCGCGCTCAGCAAGCCGGAGTCGCAGCGGGGCCTGCAGCTGGTGAGCGAGATCTTCCAGGAGGCGTCCGGCGCACCGCGCGACGGCAACGAGGCCCAGCCGGAGGTGCCGTTCTGCGCGGGCAAGGTCGCCATGGCGCTGCGGCCCGGCTGGTTCAGGGGCTCGCTGGCGGACAAGGAGATCGGCTGCCCGGAGATGCTGAAGAAGATCGGTGTGTTCCCGCTGCCCGGTTCCGACGGTGAACCCGCCCCGGTGCTGCTCGGCGGTTCCAACATCGCGATCTCGGCCAAGTCGTCGCACAAGGAACTGGCCCGCAAGCTGGTCGAGCTGATCCTGTCCGACGAGTTCCAGACCCAGTACGCCGAGAACGGCCTGACCCCGGCGAAGCTGTCGCTGGCGGACAAGCTGGGCGACGACGAGTTCGCCAAGGCGACCGCGGAGGCGGTGAGCAACGCCAAGCTCACCCCGGCGGCGCAGGGCTGGGCCTCGGTGGAGGGCGCCCGCATCCTCGAGGATTTGTTCGTCGGCATCGCCCAGGGCGGCGACGTGGCCGCGCTGGCCAAGAAGGCCGACGAAGAGATCACCAAGCAGCTCGCCTCGTCCGAGTGACGGTCATGTCCGCACCTGCTGCGACGGTGCCCGACGAGCGGGCCACCCTGCCGCCGGAGCAGGGTGGCGCCGCTCCCCGCGGGCGGCAGGGACGCGATCCGCGGCGGCGCGGCCTGCTGCCGTACGCGTTCCTGCTCCCCACGCTGGTGGTCCTGCTGGCCGCGCTCGGCTTCCCCCTGGCACGCCAGATCGTCATGTCGTTCCAGGAGTACGGTCTGGCGCAGCAGTTCGGCCGGGAGCCGGAGTGGGTCGGGCTGGACAACTACGAGCAGCTGCTCACCGACGGCTACCTGTGGACGGTGCTGGCCCGCTCGGTGCTGTTCTGCCTGGCGGTCTCCGCGGTGTGCATGGTGGTCGGCATCGCACTGGCGATGCTGATGACCCGCATCGGGCGGCTGCCGCGGCTGATCCTCCAGGTGGCGCTGCTGCTGGCCTGGGCCATGCCGCACCTGGCGTCGCTGACGGTGTGGCAGTGGCTGTTCGACGCGCAGTTCGGGGTGATCAACTGGCTGCTGACCACCCTCGGCCTGGACGGCTTCGCCGGCCACTCGTGGCTGCTGAACCAGCTGTCGTTCTTCGTGGTCGCGGGGATCGTGGTGGTCTGGATGAGCGTGCCGTTCGTGGCCTTCACCGTCTACGCCGGGCTCACTCAGGTGCCCGCGGACGTGCTGGAGGCCGCCGAACTGGACGGGGCGGGCGGCTGGCAGCGGTTCCGCATGGTGACCGTGCCGATCATCCGGCCGGTGCTGCTGATCGTCGGCCTGCTGCAGATCATCTGGAATCTCAAGGTGTTCACCCAGATCTTCGTGCTGCAGGACGCCGGGGGCATCACCAGGGAGACCAACCTGATCGGCACCTACATCTACCGGCTGGGCATCGGCGAAGGACGGTTCGGGCTGGCCGCCGCGGCGTCCTGGTTCATCCTGCTGGTCACCGTCGGGCTGAGCTTGTACTACGTGCGGGTGCTGCTGAAGGAAGAGGCCGCGTCATGATCCGCTCGTCCCGCCGCTGGGTGCTGTCCACGGCCGCCGTGCTGCTGGCGGCGCTGTGGGCGTTCCCGGTCTACTGGATGATCAACAGCTCGTTCCTGCCGCAGAACAGGATCCGCGCCGAGGAGCCGACCTTCGTGCCGGTGGACGGCACGGTGGCCGCCTACGAGCGGGTGTTCGACAGCGGGTTCTTCAGCGCGCTGAAGATGAGCGCCGTCGTCACGCTGATCACCGTGGGAGTCGCGCTGGTGCTGGCGTTCCTGGCGGCGCTGGCGTTGTCCCGGTTCCGGTTCCGCGGCAGACGTAGCTTCCTGGTCGCCGTGCTGGTGATCCAGATGATCCCGGCCGAAGGACTGTTCATCTCCCAGTTCAAGCAGCTGGACGCGTGGGACATGCTGAACACCGTCGGCGGGTTGTCGCTGCTCTACGTCGCCACGCTGCTGCCGTTCACCATCTGGCTGCTGCGCGGCTTCGTCGCGGGCGTTCCGCTGGAGCTGGAGGAAGCGGCCATGGTGGACGGCTGCTCCCGTACCCAGGCGTTCCTGCGGGTGACGTTGCCGCTGCTGGCGCCCGGGCTGGCGGCCGCGGCGGTGTACGGGGTGCTGCAGGCGTGGAACGAGTTCTCGCTCGCGCTGGTCGTGATGACCCGGCCGGAGAACATGACGCTGCCGTTGTGGCTGCGCACGTTCACCGAGGCCAACCGGACCAGCGACTGGGCGGGCATCATGGCCGGCTCGGCGTTGATCGCCGTTCCGGTGATCGTCTTCTTCCTCATCGTGCAAAGGCGGATGACCGCAGGCCTGGTGTCGGGGGCGGTGAAGGGCTGACATGCGATCGGATCTGCGTGAACTTGCGCTGGCGACACTTTTCCCCGGGTTCATCGGGACCTTCGAGCCGCCGGAGTGGGTGCTCCGGCTGGCCGGCGAAGGGCTGGGTGGCGTGGTGCTGTTCGGCCGCAACGTCGATCCGCGGCGGGGTGATGCCGGGGTCGCCGAGCTGACCGGGCAGCTGCACGCGGCGCGCTCGGACCTGCTGGTGGCCATCGACGAAGAGGGGGGTGACGTCACACGGCTGGACGCCGCGGAGGGCTCGTCGTTGCCCGGCAATGCGGCGCTCGGTGCCATCGACGACGTGACGCTGACCCAGCGGGTGGCCGCCGAACTCGGTGAACGCCTGCGGACGTGCGGCATCGACGTGAACTTCGCTCCCGTGGCGGACGTGGACGCCGACGAACGCAACCCGGTGATCGGGGTGCGCGCGTTCGGATCCGATCCGGAGCTGGTGTCGCGGCACGTGAGCGCGTGGGTTCTCGGGCAGCAGGCGCAAGGCGTCGCCGCGGCAGCCAAGCATTTCCCCGGGCACGGCGGCACGGAGGAGGACAGCCACCTGACCACGCCGGTGCTGCGCGACTCGCTGGAGGACGTGCGGCGGCAGGCGTTGCCGCCGTTCCGGGCCGCGGTCAAGGCCGACGTCAAGCTGGTGATGACCGCGCACATCCTGATGCCAGCCGTGGACCCGGGCGCTCCGGCGACGTTGTCCCGTGAGATCGTCACCGGTCTGCTGCGGGAGGAGCTGGGCTTCGACGGCGTGGTGGTCACCGACGGCCTCGACATGCACGCCATCAGCCGCACGGTCGGCCATGCCGAGGCGGCGGTGCTGGCGCTGCAGGCCGGGGTGGACGCGCTGTGCATCGGGGGAGACACCGTGGAGCCCGGCCGGGTCGAGGAGATGGCCGCGGCGATCGTCGGTGCCGTCGAGTCGGGGCGGCTGTCCGGTGACCGGCTGGCCGAAGCGGCCGAGCGGGTGCGCTCCCTGGCGCAGTGGTGCCGCAATGCGGACCGGGCGGACGAGTCGTTGCCCGCGGCCAGCATCGCCGCCAAGCAGGCCGTTCGTGCGCACGGCGACGTGGCGCTCACCGACCCGCCGTTGGTGCTCGAGCTGTGGGAAGGACCGTCGGTGGCCGCCGGCAACGTCCCGTGGGGGGTCGGGGCGTTGCTGGCGGCCAGGTTGCCCGGCACCGAGGTGGTGCGGTTGACCGCCGAGGACTGCGACGTGACGCAGGTGCTTGCGGCCTACCCGGACCGCCGGGTGGTGATCTGCGTGCGCGAAGCCCGGCGGCTGCCCTGGCAGGTTCGCGTGGTGCAGGCGGCGCGAGCCGTGCGGCCGGACCTGGTGGTGGTCGACCACGGCATCGGCTCACCGCCGGAGGTGCTGGGTGACAACTACGTGCTGGCCTTCGGCGCCTCGCGGATCACCGCGGAGGCGGCGAGCCGGCTGATGGCCGGCTGACCTCACGCCTGCCATCGGCCACGCGGCGCACGTCAGGCGAGCGCGGCGTCCAGGGTGATGGTGGTGCCGCTCAGCGCCTGGCTCACCGGGCAATTGGCTTTGGCGTTCTCCGCGGCGGCCAGGAAATCCTCCTCGCTCATGCCCGGAACCGTGCCGCGGACCGTCAGCTTGATGCCGGTGATGCCTTCGCCGGGCTGGAAGGTGACGTCAGCGGTGGTGTCCAGTGCCTGCGCGGGCGTGCCCGCCTGAGCCAGGACGTTGGACAGGAACATGGAGAAGCAGGCCGAGTGCGCGGCGGCGATCAGCTCCTCGGGGCTGGTCAGGCCGCCCGGTTCCTCGGCACGGGCTGCCCAGGTCACGTCGAACGGGCTCAGATCCGAGGAGCGGGGCGTGGTGCGGCCGGAGCCCTCGAACAACGTGCCTTCCCAGTGCGTGCTGGCCGTGCGAACGGTGGCCATTGCGGACTCCTCTCGGTGTGCGGCTGTCCCGCTTCCCACCGTACGGCCGGGCGCCCGGATCGGCTCGGCGAAAGAGTTCCACTTTTCGGACGCGCTGTGTAACGGAATGTTTCCGCGTTGTGAAGACTGCTGGCGCAATCATGCCAGTGGCGTGGAGGAGCTTCGTGGTGCCCGTGACCGGTGCCACGATGCAGGTCACATCCGGACGGTCATCGTGCGTTGAGGAGTGCTGACATGACGCAGGCCAAGCGTTCGCACACCACCGAGCACGGCTGGTCGGCCCAGGCGCGGCAGGCCGAGCAGCTCCGGCGGGAAGCGGAAGCGGGCAGAGCGGTCCTCACGGTCGCCAGTCACAGCACCGACGCCAACGAGTGCCGGGAACTCCTCGAGATGCTCGGCCTGGAGCCGAGCCTGGCGCGTTCCCGCTGACGGAGTCGCACTCGCAGGTCACCACCAGAGCGCCGGATCGACGGCGCGGAGTCGCCCCCACGCCGGATCGGGCCTGACAAGGCTGACGGGTCACGCCGTCATTCGCCGGAGCGCCCGCCGATCAAGGCGGACAGCCGGCGTGCGGCGGCACGCACCGGCTCGGCGAGCTCCGGCCATTGTCGCCCGCACGGCCGGTCGCCGTCGCAGACGTGGCGAAAGGTCATGCTGATCGCGGCGATCGGGTGGGCCGAGTGGTCCAATACCGGGTAGGCCACCGACGCGAACCCGGGCGTGACGAATCCGTCTTCCACCGACCAGCCCAGTCGCCGCTCGTGATCGAGCAGCCTGCGCAGGTCGGCCAGGTGGCGCGGCCCGCGCGAGGTGCGCATGACGAAATCGCGGCTGCTCGGGAACAGCGCGCGCACCTGCGCGCGGGGGAGGCGGGCGAGCATGCAGCGGCCGGACGCGGTCAGCTGTGCCGGGAGCCGCACGCCGACGTCGGTGACCAGGCCTTCCGGCCTGGCCGGGCGTTCCTTGATCAGATACAGCGACTCGTTGCCGTGCAGCACGCCCAGGTGCGCGGTGTGCCCCTGCGCGTCCACCAGCTCGCGCAGGATGGGCCCGGCGAGCCGCTCCAGCGGTTCGTGACGCAGGTAGGCCGAGCCGAGTTCGAAGGCGGCGATCCCCAGGCCGTAGCGGCGCTGCTCCGGGAGGTGCACGACGAATCCGGCGGCGGCCAGCTCCGACAGCAGGTGGTAGGTGGTCGACCGCGGCAGCCCGAGCTGGCGGGCGATCGTGGCCGCCGACTGCGGTCCCGCGTGGGTGGCGAGCAGGCGCAAGATCGCCAGGCCTCGGCGCAGGGCCGGCACGTCGCTGCTGCTTCCCATTGATTCCCGTCGCTTCGCGTCTTTCGCCGCCGTGTCGAGCGCCATCGTATGACCTGGTCAGGAACCGGGCCGTGGGTTGCGGTGCGGGTGCCACGTCCGGCTTCGGCGTCGCCGGATCTCTTGACGGTGTGACTGCAACCACTTACCTTCCGGATACCAAATACGAAACTCAGCACACGAGGTGTCCGGATGTCCTTAGACGCTGTGAAGCCTGCGCTCGACGCTGCGCAGCCGGGGTCTGCCGCCGGCGGGCGGACGGGCCTGCGCAAGACACTGGGACTGCTCGACGTGATCGCCCAGAGCATCTCGGTCATCGCGCCCGCCATGTCCGGCGCGTTCCTGACCTACCTGGCGTCGACCAAGGCAGGTGGCGCCACGCCGTTGGCCTACCTGCTCGGCACGTTGGCCATGCTGTGTGTGGGGATGGTGGTGGCGCAGTTCGCCACCCGGGTCTCGTCGGCCGGGTCGCTCTACACCTACATCACGCAGGGTCTGAGCAGGGGAGCGGGCTTCGTCGCCGGCTGGTGCTACGCCGCTGCGTTCTTGATCCTGGGCGGAGCGGTGATGGCCGGTTTCGGGTTCTTCACGTCCTCGCTGGTGGCCTCCGTGCTGGGGCTTGCCGAGCCGGTCAGCTGGTTCTGGTTCTTCGCGTTCGGCCTGGTGGTGTGCGCGCTGTTGTCGATGTTCGACGTCAATCTGTCCACCCGCAGCCAGCTGCTGTTCGCCGTGCTGACCATCGGCGGGATGCTGGTCGTTTCGTTCGTCGTGATCAGCATCGGGTCGCCGGAGACCAGTGTCCTGGACGGCGTGACCAAGATCGACAACCCGGGGACGTCGTGGGATGCGGGGGCGTTCTCGCCGAGCGCTGCCGGTGTGTCGTGGACCGGCATCTTCTTCGGATTGTCGTTCGCGATGCTCAGCTACACCGGTGCCGAGGCGTGCGCGGTGCTCGCCGAGGAGACCCGGGATCCACGCCGCAACATTCCGCGTGCCGTCATCGGATCCATTCTGCTGGGCGGCGCGATCTACCTGGTGATCACCTACGCGACCTCGATCGGCTTCGGGGTGCGGCAAGCCACGCAGGACTGGCCGGCCAGCGTTGCCGGGCTGGCCGCGGTCGCCCCGTCCACCGCATTGGGCAACGTGGTGCTTGCGGCCGCCGCAGCCGCCAGCTTCTTCTGTGCGCTCGGTGTGCACACCGCGGTGTCCCGCGTCCTGTTCGCGATGGGGCGGGAGCGGGTGCTGCCCGGGTGGTTCGGCCAGCTGCACCCGCGCTTCCGGACGCCGTGGCACTCGATCCTGTTCACGCTCGTGGTCTGGTTCGGCATGGTGATGGGATCGGTCTGGTCGACCAGCAGGCAGACCCAGGTGGGGGTGTCCGGTGTCGACGACCCGACGACGGGCGGTGTCTACGCCTTCTCGTGGCTTGCCACCCTCGGCACGCCTTTGGTCATGTTCGTGTATCTGCTGGTCGGCGTCGCCGGAATCGTCTACGGCGTGCGGACCCGGCAGAAGGGATTCGTCATCTTCGGCGTGCCGGCGACCGCCGCGGGCGGCATCGCCGTCTTCGGTGGCCTCTACTACTCCTTCGTCGAGGCCGAGCCGGGTGTGCCGATCCCGTTCGTGATGCAGATCGTGCCGTGGGCGTGCCTGGCGCTGGTGATCGCGGCGGTGGCTGTCGGTGCCTGGCTGAAGCGCGCACGGCCACGAACGTGGCAGAACATGGGCGCGATCTTCGACGAGGAATAGTTTCACCGGCTCGTCCAGGGGTCCGTCCGCCACGCGACCCCTGGACGAGGTCTTGCTTCAGTTCTTCTCGCGCGGACGCACGATGGCGTCGACCTCGATCTCCACCATCATCCCCGGCATGGTGAGGCCGGCCTGGACCGCGGTCGCCACCGGCTGGATGCCGGCGAACACCTCGCCGTGGGCCCGGACGTACTCGCCGGCCTGGCTCAGATCGGAAAGGTAGGCGCGGGTCCGCACCACGTCGGCCATGGTGGCGCCGGCTTCGTCCAGCAGCCGGGCGATCCGGTCGAACACGAATCGCGTCTGGGCGTAGGTGTCTCCCGGTGCGTGCAGGCGTCCGGACGGCTCGACGGCCGTGGTACCAGCGACGAACACGTGATCACCGACGCGGCGCAGCCGGGCGTAGTTGCCTGCCGCTTCGAAACGGCCTCCGCCGGAAAGGGTGAGGTCGATCATGCCGGGAACCTCCTCTGTGCCATGCCCACGGTCTTTCGCATACGATGTACAAAAGGACGATCTCTCCGTTGGGGTCCGAGGAAGCGTGATCGTGATGTCCGCTGCGATGAAGCCGATCGGCAGGCCGAACGAAACCCTGGCCGACATCGCCTACCAGCGCATTTCCGAAGCGTTGCTGTCGGGCGAGATCGAGCCGGGGGAGCGTTTGGTGATGGACACGCTTGCCGAGCAGCTGGACATCTCGCGAACGCCGGTACGCGACGCCCTGTTGCGGCTGCAGCGCGAGGGCCTGGTGTCTCCGGCCGGCCGGCGCGGATTCGTGGTGAGCAAGGTCTCCGAGCAGGACGTCGTGCACCTCTATCAGGCGCGTGAGGCCGTGGAAGGGTACGCGGCACGCAGGGTCGCGGAGATCGGCGGGGAAGCCATCGACAAGGTCGAGAAGACGGTGCGCTCCATGGAAGGGATCGACATGACCGATCCGCGCGCGGTCTACACCGCGAACATGGAGATCCACCGCACGATCGTCGAGGTCACCGGCAACCCGACGCTGCTTGAGCTGTTCGACCAGATCTGGCTGCGCGCCCGCGGGCAGGTGGCGTTCGCCGACTACCTGGCCCACGACAAGCGCCGCACGTCGGTCACCGAGTCGCACCTGCCGCTGGTCGAGGCGCTGCGCGCCGGGTCCGACGCGGCGTTCGCCGGCATGCGCAAGCACATCGCCGAAGGGCTGCAGGTCCACCGCGCCTGAGGCGGCGGGCACCGGCTCGATCCTCATGCCGTGACCCCCGGCTTGCCTTGTGACATCGTACCAAATACGGTATACGAAATTGAGAATCCTGTCAGCCCGGGAGGTTGTTCACATGTGCGGTATCTCCGGCAGAGTGCGCTACGACGCCGGGGCCGTCGGCGCCGACATCGTCGAGCTGGCCGCGTGCATGCGCCATCGCGGTCCCGATTCCACCGGTTTCGCGGTGTACGGGGTTCCCCGCGAACGCGGTTACGTGGTCCGCGGCTTCCTGGACGACCGCGCCGACCTGGATGCCACGCTGCAGGCATTCACCGACACCACCCGGGAGTTCGGCAGTGACCTGCTCGCCGATCCGACGTGGGACGAGAGCGGTCAGCGGCACGTTCTTTGGCGGGCCGAGGTGGACGAGATCGCCGACCTGGCGCGCTGGGTGGAACAGGTGGAGGCCCGCCCGGGTGTCGAGCTGCTGTCGGTCGGCCGGGCGCTCGAGGTGATCAAGGACGTCGGCGACGCGCGCGCGGTGGACGACAAGCACCGGGTCTCCGAGCTGCGCGGCACGCACGCGCTGTCCAACATGCGCCTGGCCACCGAGTCGCTGGTGTCCCCGATCGCCAGCCATCCGTTCTGGGCGCGGCCGTTCCCGGACGTCTGCATCGTGCACAACGGCCAGCTCACGAACTACTACCGGTGGAGGCGCCGCCTGGAGCGCGAGGGCTATCGGTTCGTCAGCGAGAACGACTCCGAGCTGATCGCGGTGTGGAACTCGGTGCAGATGAAGAACGGCGCCAGCCTCCGGGAATCGCTGGTGCGCAGCCAGTCGGCGCTCGACGGGGTGTTCACCTATCTGCTCGGAACGCCGGACGGCATCGGCATGGCCAAGGACAGGTGGGCGATCAAACCGCTGGCCGTCGTCGCCGCCGACGACGGGATCGCCATCGCGACCGAGGAGCAGGCGTTGCGCAGCTTGTACGTCGACGAGGTGGACGTGCGCAACTTCGACGAACCCCTGATGACGCATGTGTGGGGTCTGCGCCCCGACGAAGACGAGGGAGGGCTAGCGGCATGACCGCCGAGACCGTCGAGCACGCCGGAGTGCTCGAGATCGTGGCCGGCGACCGGCCGATCCGGGAAGTCAACCAGGAGATCCGCGCGGCCGTCGCCGCCGGGCGGGACGTGGTCGTCGAGCGGCCGATGTCGCGGCACAACCTCGCGGTCGCGCTCAGCGGTGCCGGTTCGGTGACCTTCCGCGGCAGCGTCGGCTATTACTGCGGCGGCCTGAGCAACGGCGGCCGGATCGTCGTCGAGGGCAACTCCGGCTGGGGCACCGGCGAGGGGCTGGCCGACGGGCACATCACCGTGCACGGCAACGCGGGCATGAGCCTCGGCGCGGCCATGCGCGGCGGCACCATCCACGTCAAGGGCAACGCCGGTCCCCGGTGCGGTGTCGCGCAGAAGGCCGGAAACATCGTGGTCGAGGGCAACGTCGGGTACTCGACCGGGTTCATGGGCCACGGCGGCCGGGTCATCTGCCTGGGCGATGCGATCGGGTCGGTCGGCGACTCGCTGTGGGAAGGCAGCGTCTGGGTTGCCGGTGAGATCCGGACCCTCGGCGTCGACGCCAAGGTGATCACCCCGAGCGCCGAAGAAGTCGCCGAGGTGGAGTCGCTGCTGTCCGGGCTGGGCGTGGACGCCGCCGGGTGCGACTGGAAGCAGGTCGTGTCCGGTCAGAAGCTCTGGTACTTCGAGGCAAGGGATGCGAAGAAATGGCTGATGATCTGAGCGTGCGCAACGGGCAGCAGGCCGCGGAGGAGCTGATCGCCTTCGGTGACGGAGCGGACGCTGCGCGCCCGGCGGGGATCACCTCGTCGTATGCGGAAGGGCGTTCCTCGCGGTGGCAGCGGGAGGTCATCGCCGACATCCACGCGAAAGCGCAGCTGGGACGGTATCAGCTGCGCGGCTTCTCCACGTTCCAGCGCAACCTGCCGACGTTCGACGACCTGGTGTTCCAGCCGGCCACCATGACGCGATTGCCGCTGGAGGGCTACCGGGAGCAGTGCGACACCACCACGGTGCTCGGCGACGGCCTCGGCAAGGCGGAGAAGCCGATCACCCTGGACATCCCGATCTACATCGCGGCGATGAGTTTCGGCGCGCTGTCCGCCACGGCCAAGGCGGCACTGGGGCGTGGTGCCAGGAAGGCGGGCACCATGACCTGCACCGGCGAGGGCGGGATGCTGGAGGAAGAGCGCGAGGAGAACCGGACGCTGGTCTACCAGCTGACCCCGGCCCGCTACATGGTCGATCTGGAGCACGTGCGCCGAGCCGACGCCATCGAGCTGGTGGTCGGCCAGGGCGCCAAGCCGGGCACCGGCGGTTTGCTGCTCGGCATGAAAGTCTCCGAGCGGGTGGCCCGCATGCGGTCGCTGCCGCAGGGCGTGGATCAGCGCTCGACCTGCAGGCACCCCGATTTCCTGGGCGCCGACGACATGGCGATCAAGATCGAGGAACTGCGCGAGGCGACGGACTACCGGGTGCCGATCTTCGTGAAGATGGGCGCCACCCGGCCGTACTACGACACCGCGGTCGCGGCCAAGACCGGCGTGGACGTCATCGTCCTGGACGGCATGGAAGGCGGTACCGGTGCGTCGCCCGAACTGCTGCTGGACCACACCGGAGTGCCGACGCTGGCAGCCATCCCCGCGGCCAGGAGGGCGCTGGACGACACCGGGATGAGCGGCAAGGTGAAGCTCGTCGCGGCGGGTGGCATCCGGTCCGGTGCGGACGTCGCGAAGGCGCTCGCGCTGGGTGCCGACTGCGTGATGATCGGCACCGCGGCGCTCATGGCGCTGGGGTGCAACTCCCCGCGCTACATCGAGGACTACCGCAAGCTGGGCACCGAGCCGGGCGCGTGTCACCACTGCCACACCGGACTCTGCCCGGTCGGCGTGGCCACCCAGGATCCGGTGCTGTCCGAGCGGGTCGACGTGGAGGCGGCGTCCGAGCGCATCTACCGGTTCCTCACCGCATTGACCATGGAGGCCACGCTGCTGGCCAAGGCGTGCGGCAAATCCAGCGTGCACAACCTGGAGCCGGAGGACCTGCGCGCCCTCACGCTGGAGGCGAGCGCCTTCACCGGTATCCCGCTGATCGGGGCCGACAAGCCGTTCAGCTGGTAGTGGCAGACCCACGGGGTGGGGCGGCGCGCCGAGGCGTTGCCCTGCCCCGTGACCCATGCGCTGACGCAGTGGAACGGGAGCGGCAAGCCCTTTCCTTATCTATATAGGGGCAGGATCTATGTAGGGGCAGGCCCTTTCCTTACCTATATAGGGAAGGGCCGGGCATCTGTGCGGGGAAGGGCTGGGTGCTCTTGTCGGTAATGGGTGCGCCTCGCTCCCCTTCGCCCGGTGGACGGGAGTGGGCCGGTTGCTGAGCCGGTCCCTGCCTCGGTTCGTTTTTGCGCGGACTGCTGGCGGGAAGCAGGCAACGTCGGACCGGTGAGCCGACTGGCGCAGCCCCGTGGTCGGCGAGCGGCCTCGTGCTCTCTTCCGGTGGCCGACCGGAAGCAGAGAAAGCCGGTCCTGGGTACGGTGAACCGGCCTGCCGGGTCCGTGGGCAGGGGACAGGGTCGAAGCGCTGGTCTCCCGCGGACGCCTGGCCGGATGTGGGAGGTTCGATGGGGCCTGCCGGGTCTGTGACCGGGCCGGTTCGAGGGTGTGCTCTGCGCTCTTGCGGGTCGCTGACCGGGAGCGGGCGAGTTGGTGGGGCCGGGGGTGCCGGGCTGTCGTGTTGGTTGCGGGGCTGGGTGGGTGCCTTGCCTTGCCCTGGCTTCTTGTGGGTGGTTGACCGGGAGCGGCAGGCCTGCCGAGCGGCCCTCAGGTCCGTGAACGGAGGGACCCGGAGCCGGTGCGAGCCGGCGCCCGTTCTCCCCAGCGCTACTGCGGGCGGCTGGCCAAGTCCACGGAGCTGCGGTCGCGGATGCGGAACCGCTCGTCCGTCTCGTGCCGCTCGAGCGCCAGCCCGGCCACGAAGCGGCCGATGGCCATGCCGTGCTTGAGCAGGTGCCCGGAGTCCCCGGCCACCAGCACCATCCCACGGTGCTCCGGGTGGCGGTCGATCATGAAATGGGTGTCCGCGGTGTTGGCGATCTGGCTGACCGCCATCTGGCTGATCGGCTGATCGGCCAGCCCGGGGAACCTGGCGGCCAGATAGCGACGGGTCCGTGCGATGGACGTCTCGTCGACGATCCGGTCCTCCCGGTCCAGGTCGATGTGCAGCTGCCGCCAGACCAGGACCGCTTTGAATCCGAAGCCACCGGCGGCGGGGATGCCGTACGCGCCGTTGCCATGATCGATCCAGCACGGGAACTCGGTGTGGTCGTAGCCGGTCTCGCCGGGCGGGGTGGCGATCATGATGACGTTCTGCCGGACGACGTCCAGGTGGCGGCGCAGCGTGCGCGGGAACAACCCGCTCATCCAGGCGCCGCACGCCATGACCACCACGTCGGCGGCGATCGGCTTGCCGTCGAGCAGCGGGCGCTCGGCTTCGTCGGTCACCACCCGAGCGCGGCGCAGCTTGCCGCCCTCACGGAGGAACTGGCGGACGGCGGCCTGCACCGCGCGCTGCGCGTAGACGAATCCGGCCTCGGGCTCCCACAGTCCGTAGGCGATGTCGTCGGCCTTCATGACCGGAAGCCGCACCGGCAGCTCGTGAGCCGGGGCGACGAAGTGCGGGATGCCCAGCCGCTCGAGCGTCTTCTTGCTCGCGTCCTCCCACGCGGTGTTGCCCTCCTTGGCCAGCATCACCGCTCCGCACTGCACGAACAGCTCCTCGCCGGTCTGCTCGCCGAGTTCCAGCCAGCCGAGCCTGCCTTCCCTGCTCAGCTGCGCGTAGAACTCGTCGGTGCCGTGACTCGACCGCAGGATGCGGTGCTCGCCGCCGGACGCCGCGCCGGGATGGCCCGGTTCCCAGGCGTCCACCAGCGTCACATCGAGGCCTTCGCGGCGCAGGCTCAGTGCTGTGGTGGTGCCGGCGACCCCGGCGCCCACCACCACGGCTGTGGTTCGACGTGCCATGTTCGGTCGCTCCCTCGGATCCGGCATCGGGCTGGACGATGACCCTTGCCTCGGTTTCGAATACCGTATACGTTAATGCCCGATCCTGTCAGCAGGCGACCCTCCAGAGGTGCAGGGCATGCAACTTCCAGAAGGAACAGACACCGTCGAGCTGGCCGTCCCCGACGCCTTCGGCATCCTGCGCGGAAAGCGCGTTCCCGCCTCCGCCTGGCCTCACGTCGCCGAGAACGGCATCCACATGGCGAGCGTCATCTACACCTGGACGCCCCGCTGCGAGATCCGCGACGACGACGAATGGCTGGACCCGAGCAAGGGCTGGCCGGACATGCAGGCGGTGCCGACGGGCGACCTTCGTCCGGTGCCGTGGCGGCCGGGAGCCGTCATGGTGTTGTGCGAAACCAAGGACGAGGACGGCCAGCAGCTGCCTGTCTCACCTCGCGACGTGCTGGCCAAGGTCCTCGGCAAGGCCGCCGCGATGGGCTTCGAAGTCCGGATCGGTTTCGAACTGGAGTTCTACCTGCTCGATCCGGTGACCAAGCGGCCGAAGCACCGCGACATCCAGTGCTACGGGCTGGCCAGGGGCGCCGAATACGAGGACGTGCTGGGTCCGATGCGCAAGCACCTCGTCGACTTCGGCATCCCGGTGGAAGCGTGCAACACCGAGTACGCGCCCGGGCAGA
The DNA here is from genome assembly GCF_002919275.1 of Thermocrispum sp. Lineage (NCBI taxonomy): Bacteria > Bacillati > Actinomycetota > Actinomycetes > Pseudonocardiales > Pseudonocardiaceae > Thermocrispum > Thermocrispum sp. The sequence continues at coordinate 23,771 of NZ_PKFA01000043.1, forward strand.
TCGAGGTCAACATCCGCTACGACGAGGCGATGCGCACCGCGGACAACGCGGTGCTGTTCCGCAACGCGGTCAAGGAGATCGCGCAGCAGCACGGCTACCTCGCCACGTTCATGCCCAAGATCGACTACGACCAGTCCGGCAGCGGCGTTCACCTGCACCATTCGCTGTGGCGGGACGGCAAGAACGTCTTCTCCGACGGCGGCAAGCTCTCCGACGTCGGACGGTGGTACCTCGGCGGCCTGCAGCACCACATGGCCGAGCTCACGCTGTTCGGCACGCCGACCCCCAACGGCTACAAGCGCCGCGTGCCGTACTCGTTCTGCCCGCAGAACGCGACATGGGGCCACGACAACCGGACCGTGGCCCTCCGGGTGATCGAGGGCGGCGACAACGCGGTGCGGATCGAACAGCGCGACGGCTCCGCCGATGCCAACCCGTACCTGATCATGGCAGCGCAGATCGCCGCAGGCCTGCACGGCATCGAGCACCGCATGGAGCCGGGCCCGGCCACCGACACCGACGCCTACGCCGTCACCGACGCCCCGCTGCTGCCCCGCAACGTACCGGAGGCCGTCGAGGCGCTGCGCAAGTCGGACCTGGCCAGGAAGGTCTTCGGCGACCTGCTGGTCGCGGTCACCGCCGGGATCGCGATGCACGAGCACGAGTACTGCACGCTCCGGGTCTCCGACATCGAGCGCGACCGGTACCTGGAGGTGTTCTGATGGAGCTCGCTCGTGTCGTCGGCCAGTGCACCGCCACGGTCAAGGAGCCGTCGCTGGCCGGGCAGAAGTTCGCGCTCGTCCGCCGGGCCGACGAGCACGGCGAGCTGATCGGGCCGGTCGAGGTCGCGCTGGACGTGACCGGTTCCGGCCCCGGCGAGCTGGTGCTGATGGTTCGCGGTTCGGCCGCGCGCCAGCCGTCGCAGACCAGGCAACTGGCCGCGGACCTGTCCATCGTGGCCATCGTCGACGAGCTCGCCGTCGGCTACCCGCCGCGCGCGAACACCGGCTCGGCCCCCCGCCGCTCCCGTGCGCGCGCTGCCGGACGAGCCTCGTGAACCGCCTTCAGACCCCCTTCGCAAGCACATCCAACACCGACCGGAAGAGGTAATGACAATGGCTGAAGTTCCCCAGGTGGCGATCGGCATGATCGAGACCCGCGGCGTGGTGCCCGCGATCGAAGCGGCGGACGCCATGGTGAAGGCGGCGAACGTCCAGCTGGTCGCCAAGGAGGCGGTCGGCGGCGGGCTGGTCGCGGTCATCGTGCGCGGCGACGTCGGCGCGGTGAAGGCGGCCACCGACGCCGGGGCCGTGGCGGCCAACAAGGTCGGCGAGGTGCTGTCGGTGCACGTGATCGCCCGGCCGCACGAGGGCATCGCGTCGATCCTGCCTGCCGCGTAAGCACCCGTCCGCTCAGTGAGGTTCCCCCATGTCCGACGCTCAGTTCCGGGCGATGCTCGACGCGCTCGGGCGCGACGCGGCGCCACCGGAGACCACGCCGCCGAAGCCGTCCCGGGTGGCCGTGCTCGGGGCCGGCCCGGTCGGCCAGCTGCTGGCCTGCCAGGCGCTGGCCGAAGGAGCCGAGGTGAGCCTGCACTCGGTCTACGGCGACGAGCTGTCCGCGCTGGCGGCCGCGGGCGGGATCACCGTGCGTGGCGCCGGATTGATCGGCAGTTACGCGGTCGGTGACGGACCCGCGACGACACCGCGGATCCGGCTGGCCGCCAGCGCGGATGCCGCGATCCGCGACGCCGACGTGATCTTCGTGGCCACGCCGGCGGCGGCGCATGCCACCTACGCCGGGCTGCTGGCCTCCAGCCTGCAGGACGGCCAGCTCGTCGTGCTCGTGCCAGGGCGTTTCCTGGGAGCGGTCGATTTCGCCCGTGCCCTGCACATGCACTTGTGCTCGGCCGAGGTGACCGTCGCCGACCTCGACGTGGCGCCGTACCTGGCCACCCAGGACGGTGCCCAGATCCACGTGCACGCGCTCGCCCGGCAGGTCGCGCTGGCCACCTTGCCGGTCGAGGCGGCAGAGCCGACCACGGCGAGGTTGCGTGAGCTGCTGCCGATGCTGCGTGCGGTCGACAGCCCGTTGGTCACCGCGTTCAGCTCGGTGACCGGGGTCGTCACCGTCGCCCCGCTGCTCACCAACACGGCGGCGTTGGAAGGCGACCGGCGCCAGAAAGTGCTGTTGCGCGACCTGATCGTGCCGGGGCTGTCCGAGACGGTGATCGCCGATCTCGACCGCGAACGTCGTGCGGTGGCGTTCCATTTCGGCGTGCACGACCTGCCACCGGCCGCGACCTGGCTGCGCACCGCCTACGGCGACAGCCCTCAGGTCCGCGACGACCCGGACGAGGACGTCTGCCGCGCCATCCGTGACCTGGAGGTCTTCGACGACTTCGCGGCGGTGACCGGCTCCGGCCCGCGGGTGATCGACGACGTGCCGTTCACGCTGGTGCCGCTGGCCGACGCGGGCCGCCTCGCCGGCGTTCCGACCCCGGTGACCGACACGATGATCGCCTTGGCCTCGAGCTTGGCGGGCGCCGACTTCGCCCGGCAAGGCCGCACGCTCGGCGGCCTGGGCCTGGCCGGTCAGCGCCCCGAAGAACTCCGGCGCCGCCTGGCGACCGCCTCCGGACGGCGACCGCATGCGACGACCTGGCGGAAGGTGTGACGGTGTACGAGGACTTGGAGAGCATCGCGGAGGCACGCCGGTGTGCCGAGCGGGCGTACGAGGCATGGCTGAAGTTCCGCTCCTTCACGCCCGATCAGGTGGACGCGATCGTCCGGGCGATGGCCCGGGCGGCCGAGCGCGAAGCAGGCAGGCTCGCCGAGATGGCGCACGCCGAAACCGGCTACGGCAAGGTGGCGGACAAGCGGCTGAAGAACCTCTACAACTCGCGCGTGGTCAGCAAGTGGCTGGACAACGTCACCACGCTGGGGGTGTTGTGGCGGGACGAGGCCACCAAGGTGGTGGCCGTCGGTGAGCCGATGGGCGTGGTCGCCGGGTTGATCCCGGTGACCCACCCGACCGCCTTGGTCATCTTCAAGGTGCTGTCCGCGGTGAAGGCGGGCAACGCGATCGTCTGCGCGCCCCATCCGCGTGGCGCCCGGTCGTCGCTGGAAACCGCCACCGTGATGGCTGATGCGGCGGTTCAGGCCGGTGCGCCGCAGCACTTGGTGCAGTGCATGTCCAAGGCCGGCATCGACGGCACGACCGAGCTCATGAAGCACTACCGGACGTCGGTGGTGCTGGCCACCGGCGGCGCCGGGATGGTCCGCGCGGCGTACTCGTCGGGGAAACCCACGATCGCGGTCGGCCCGGGCAACGTGCCGTGCTACGTCGACCGCTCCAAGGCCGACGAGCTGGCCGAGGTCGCCGACGCGATCCTGACCTCGAAGGACTTCGACCACGGCACCGGTTGCGTGTGCGAGCAGGCGATCATCGCCGACCGCCGGATCGCGGGCAGGCTGCGGGAGGAGATGCGCCGTCACGGTGCCTACTTCTGCACCAGCCGGGAGGCCGAGGCGCTGGCCGGTGTGCTGTTCACCAAGGACCTGGGCATCGTCCCGGAGAACGTCGGTCAGTCCGCGGCCACGCTCGCCGAACGGGCCGGCTTCTCCGTGCCGCCGCGCACCCGGGTGCTGGTCGCCGACCAGGACAAGGTGGGGCGCAGCCATCCGTTGTCCGCCGAGAAGCTCAGCCCAGTGCTGGCCTTCTACGAGGTCGACGACGCCGACGCCGGTTACCGGCTGGCCAACGAGGTGCTTCGCTTCGGCGGCGAGGGCCACTCCGCGGCGCTGCACGCGGCCGACTCCGAGGTGGTGGCGAAGTTCTCCTCGCTGCCCGCCGGGCGGGTGTTCGTGAACGTCCCGTGCATGCACGCGGGCATCGGGTTCTCCGCCGACGTCGAACCCAGCTTCATGCTCGGCACCGGCACGTTGTCCGGCTCGATCACCTCCGACAACGTCACCGCGATGCATCTGATCAACATCAAGCGGATCGCCTATGAGTCCCGGCCGTGGCGCTCGCTTGCCGAGATGTTCGAGAGGACGCCCTGATGGCTCAGACCAATTTCCAGTTGCGCGCCCTGGTCCAGATCGACCGGCTGCAGCCACAGTTCGCCGCCTACAACGGCGCCACGGTGCAGGGCTCGATCCCACTGGCCGGGGACACCGTCCTGGTCGGCGAGCTGGGACCGGGCAACGAGGTGTTCCGGATCGTCGACGTCGCGCTCAAGGCCGCCCAGGTGGAGGCGAGCACGCAGATCGTGGAGCGCGAGTACGGGTTCTTCATCCTGCGCTCGCCGCACAACTCGGAGATCATCACCGCCCGCGAGGCGATCCTGGCGCACACCGGGCTGAAGGTGTCCGACCGGAAGGCTCCCGTGGTGGAGAGCAGCCAGATCATCACGTCCGTCGAGCCGTACCAGGCGCAGCTGCTGAACAAGTGGCGGAAAGGCACGATGCTGGTGCCCGGGGAGACGCTGGGCATCGTGGAGTGCTCGCCCGCCGCCTACATCGCCGCCGCGGCCAACGAGGCCGAGAAGTACGCCTCGATCAACCTGGTCGAGGTGCGCGCCGTCGGCAAGTTCGGGCGGCTGTTCCTGTCCGGGTCGGAGGAGGAAGTGCGCACCGCGGTCGGTGCCGCGGTGAACTGTCTCGAGGGCATGGAGGGCAGCTGATGCCCATCGTCTCCGAGCACGACGTGCGTGCCGCGCTCAAGCGCGGGGAGCGGAAACTCCAGGTGCCGGCCGACGCGATCGTGACACCGCAGGCGCTGGAGATCGCCGACCGGTTCGGGCTGCCGGTGCGCTACGGGGAACCACCGCACCCGGTGGCTCCCGGCATCGACCCGGCCAGGGCGGTCGCCCGCACGCTGGTGCGGCGATCCCCGCGGTGGGTGGCTCCGCCGCGGCGGCCCGGGCTGGCTCCGACCCGGTTCACCCGGATCGCTTTCGTCGGAGCGGGCATGGTCGGCACGACGGCGGCGCATCTGGCCGCGATGTCCGGGATGGCCGCCGAACTGACGCTGATCGACGTCGTGCCGGGCCTGGCCGCGTCGGTGGCGCTGGACATCGAGCACGCCTCGGGCATCACCGGCTCGCGGACCAGGGCGAAAGGCGGCACGTCGCTGAAGCTGGTGGCGGGCGCCGAGGCGGTGGTGGTCACGGCAGGCCGGCCGCGGTCGCCCGGCATGACGAGGGCAGGCCTGCTGGAGATCAACGGACGTGTGGTGCGTGACGTCGGCGAAGCGATCGCCGCGCACGCGCCGAACGCCGTGGTGATCGTGGTGACCAACCCGGTCGACGAGATGACCTACCAGTTGTGGCGGGCCAGTGGTCTGCCGGACGAGCAGGTGCTCGGGATGGCGGGCACGCTGGACTCCAGCCGGTTCCGCAACGCGCTCGCGGAAGCCGCCAAGGTTTCCCCGGCCGATGTGTCCGCGGTCGCGCTGGGCAGCCACGGCGCCGAGATGGTTCCGGTGGTCTCCACGGCCACGATCAAGGGACGGCCGGTCCGCGAGGTGCTGCCGGAGGACAAGATCCAGGCCTGCGTCCGGGACGCCATCGACGGCGGTGCGCAGGTCGTCGCCCTGCGCAAGACCGGGTCGGCGTTCATCGCTCCGGCGCATGCGGTGATCGAAGTGCTCGAGGCGATGCGCGGCGCCATCGCCGATCCCGTTCCGGTCTCGGCGATGGTGCACGGCGAGTACGGCCTGGAGGGTGTGTTCCTGGGTGTCCGGGCCCGGCTCGGCCGGACCGGCGTGGTCGAGATCATCGAGGACCGGCTGGACGAGGCGGAGCTCGCCGCGCTCGGCAAGGCGGCCGCCTCGATCAAGCAGCGGCTGGGGATAGCGACCGAATCCTGACCGTACGCCTGGAGCCCGGCCGCACCCCGGTGCCGGTGGCTCGGGCGCCGAGCTCAGCGTCCGGCCTTTCGTGAAGAGTCCCGGCTGCACTGCGAGCGTGCCTGCAACAGCGCAGCAGGAAACCGGGCTGAGGCGCGCAGCGGCGGGCGCCTGCCGGTGCTGGCGCCACGCACGAAGCAATCTTCCTGGTGAGGTGCGGCGGGGTTTCCGGGCAGCGTCCGGCTGGCTCGTTGGTGGTGTGCGGCGGGATCGCCGGCTGTGTCGGGCTGGTTCGTGGACGGTGTGCGGCGACTTGCGCAGCCTCCGGCTGGCTGGTTGGGCGGTGTGCGGGCGGTGTGCGGGGTGGGTTTGCCGGGTGGTGTCGGGCTGGTTCGTGGACGGTGTGTGGCGGGATTGCGGGTGGCGTCCGGCTGACTGGTTGGGTGTGCGCGGCGGGTTTGGCGCGCTGCCTCCGGTTGGTTCGTGGCGGAGCGCGGCGAGCGCCGACGCCTTCATGGGCCTGCCACGGTCCCTGACGTGTCCCGGCGCCATCACGGTTTCCTGCCCTCTGCCGGGGAACGTCTGGTATCTCAGACACATGACGTCGTTCCGTGGGTGAGAGAAGCGGCGGCAGGGAGTGCAATGGGGGCATGTCGTCCGCACAGTCGCCCGCGTCAGAGCCGACCGGGCAGATCCCGGTCGCGTCGCCCGCAGCGTCGTCCGGCACGGTGATCCCGGTCGGGCCGGAGCCGCTGACCGTCGAGCAGGTCGTCGCGGTCGCGCGCGGGGGAGCGAAGGTCGAGCTGACCGACGAGGCCGTCAAGCGCATCGAAGCGGCCCGAGTCCATGTCGACGCCCACGCCGCGGCCAGCCGTCCCGCCTATGGCGTGTCGACCGGCTTCGGCGCGCTGGCCACCAAGCACATCCCGGTCGAACGGCGCGCCGACCTGCAACGCTCGCTGATCCGCTCGCACGCCGCCGGGGCAGGGGACCCGGTGGAACCCGAAGTCGTGCGCGCAATGATGCTGCTTCGCCTGCGCACGCTCGCCGCCGGGCACAGCGGCGTCCGGCCGGAAACCGCACAAGCGCTGGCTGCACTGCTGAATGCCGGCCTGATCCCGGTCGTGCACGAGTTCGGCTCGCTCGGTTGCTCCGGCGACCTCGCACCGCTGGCCGCCGTGGCGCTGGCCCTGATGGGCGAGGGGGAAGTGTTCGACCCAGAAGGCCATCGCCGGCCCGCCGCCGATGCACTGGCCGAGGCCGGGATCGAGCCGGTCCGGCTGGCCGAGAAGGAAGGCCTGGCGCTGACCAACGGCACCGACGGCATGCTCGGCATGCTGGCCCTGGCGTTGACCGACCTGTCGCGGCTGCTCGACGTCGCCGATCTCACGGCTGCGATGAGCGTCGAGGCACTGTTGGGCACCGACCGGGTGTTCGCCGCCGATTTGCACGCACTGCGCCCGCACCCCGGCCAGGCTCACTCCGCGGCGCGGATGACCGCGTTGCTGGCCGGCTCACCGATCGTGGCCAGCCACCGCGGACCCGAGGACCCACGGGTGCAGGATGCGTACTCGCTGCGCTGCGCTCCCCAGGTGCACGGTGCCGCCCGCGACACGGTCGCGCACGCCCGCACGGTCGCGGAACGCGAGCTGGCCTCGGCGATCGACAACCCGGTGGTCCTCGACGACGGCCGGATCGAGTCCAACGGCAATTTCCACGGCGCGCCCGTCGCGTACGTGCTGGACTTCCTGGCCATCCCGATCGCCGACGTGGCGAGCATGGCTGAGCGGCGGACCGACCGGATGCTGGACGTGGCCCGCTCGCACGGCCTGCCGCCGTTCCTGGCCGACGACCCCGGCGTCGACTCCGGCTACATGATCGCGCAGTACACCCAGGCCGCCGTGGTGTCCGAGTTGAAGCGGCTGGCCGTCCCGGCATCGGTGGACTCCATCCCCTCGTCGGCGATGCAGGAAGACCACGTGTCGATGGGGTGGTCGGCCGCACGCAAGTTGCGCCGGGCCGTGCGTGGGCTGACCACGGTGCTTGCCGTCGAGTACCTGACCTCGGCACGAGCGCTGGACCTGCGCCAACCGCTCGAGCCAGCCGCTGCGACCGGCGCCGCCGTGGCGCTGCTGCGCGAGCGGGTGCCCGGGGCTGGCCCCGACCGGCACCTCGCCCCGGAGATCGCCGCGGCCGAAGAGCTGATCGCGTCGGGTGCCGTGCTCGACGCGGTGTCACCACACCTGGGAGGGAACGCATGACGGGGAAGATCACGGCCGCGCGGGGCTCCACGCTGACCGCGCGCAGCTGGCAGACCGAAGCCGCGCTGCGCATGCTGCACAACAACCTGGACCCGGAGGTCGCCGAGCGGCCGGAGGACCTGGTGGTCTACGGCGGCACCGGCAAGGCGGCGCGGGACTGGCCGTCGTTTCACGCCATCACCCGCGAGCTGACCACCTTGGCCGGTGACGAGACGCTGCTGGTGCAGTCCGGCAAGCCGGTGGGAGTCATGCGGACCCACGAGTGGGCGCCGCGGGTGCTGATCGCGAACTCGAACCTGGTGCCGGAGTGGGCGACCTGGCCGGAGTTTCGGCGGCTCGACGCTCTCGGCCTCACCATGTACGGGCAGATGACCGCGGGCTCGTGGATCTACATCGGCACGCAGGGCATCCTGCAGGGCACGTACGAGACGTTCGCCGCGGTGGCCGCCAAGCGGTTCGGCGGCTCGCTGGCCGGGACGTTGACGGTGACCGCCGGCCTGGGCGGCATGGGCGGTGCGCAGCCGCTGGCCATCACGATGAACGGCGGGGTGGCGCTGGTCGTCGAGGTCAACCCGGCGCGTGCTCAGCGTCGTGTCGAGACACGCTACCTCGACGTCATCGCAGACGACCTGGACGACGCCATCGCGCGGGCCGAGGCGGCCAAGCGCGAGCGCAAGCCGCTGTCGGTCGGCGTGATCGGCAATGCCGCCGAGGTGCTGCCCGAACTGCTGCGCCGCAACGTCGAGGTCGACGTCGTCACCGACCAGACCTCGGCGCACGACCCGCTGTCGTACTTGCCGAAGGGGGTGGCGCTGGAGGACTGGGACGACTACGCGGCCGCGAAGCCGGACGAGTTCACCGATCGAGCGCGCGAGTCCATGGCCGAGCACGTCGATGCGATGGTCGGCTTCCTGGACCGCGGCGCCGAGGTGTTCGACTACGGCAATTCGCTGCGCAGCGAAGCCAAACTCGGTGGCGCCGAGCGGGCCTTCGACTACCCGGGCTTCGTGCCTGCCTACATCCGGCCGCTGTTCTGCCAGGGCAAGGGCCCGTTCCGCTGGGCGGCGCTGTCCGGTGACCCGGCCGACATCGCCGCCACCGACCGCGCCATCCTCGAGCTGTTCGGCGAGAACGAGGCGTTGACCAGGTGGATCCGGCTGGCCGGTGAGCGGGTGGCCTTCCAGGGGCTGCCCGCCCGCATCTGCTGGCTCGGCTACGGCGAGCGCCACCTGGCGGGGCTGCGGTTCAACGAGATGGTCGCCTCCGGCGAGCTGGCGGCGCCGATCGTCATCGGCCGTGATCACCTGGACTGCGGTTCGGTCGCCTCGCCGTACCGGGAAACCGAGGCGATGGCCGACGGGTCGGACGCCATCGCGGATTGGCCGCTGCTGAACGCGCTGGTCAACACCGCGTCGGGCGCCACGTGGGTGTCCATTCACCACGGTGGCGGGGTCGGCATCGGCCGGTCGATCCACGCCGGGCAGGTGACGGTGGCCGACGGCACGGAACTGGCGGCGCAGAAGCTGGAACGCGTGCTGACCAACGATCCCGGCATGGGGGTCGTCCGGCACGTCGACGCCGGGTATCCCGAGGCCAAGCAGGTGGCGGCCGAGCGTGGTGTCCGGGTGCCGATGGCATGACGCTGCTGCGGGATCTCGAAGGTGTCGGCGCCGACCGCTTCCGGGGCGGCTATTCCCGGCACGTGTTCACCGCCCCCGAGCTGGAGCTGCGCGCCTGGTTCACCGAACAGGCGCAGCGGCGCGGCCTCGACGTGGAGCAGGACCGGAACGGCAACCTCTGGGCCTGGTGGGGTCGGCCCGGGCCGGACGCCGTCGTCACCGGCAGCCATCTGGACTCGGTCCCCGGCGGCGGCGCGTTCGACGGACCGCTGGGCGTCGCATCCGCTCTGGCGGCGGTGGACCGGCTGCGGGCACAGGGATTCCGCCCTCGCCGGCCCCTCGCTGTGGTCGTCTTCGCCGAAGAGGAAGGCGGGCGGTTCGGCGTGGCCTGCCTCGGCTCACGACTGCTGACCGGTGCCATCGCGCCCGAACGGGCGCTGACACTGACCGACGCCGATGGTGTGACGTTCGCGGAGGCGGCCCGTCGGGCAGGGATCGACCCGGCGCGTGTCGGGCCCGACCCGGACCGGCTGGGGATGATCGGGGCCTTCGTCGAGCTGCATGTCGAGCAGGGCAGGGCGCTCGAACCGCTGGGGCAGCCGGTCGCGATCGGCTCCACCATCGACCCGCACGGGCGCTGGCGGCTCAGCTTCGTCGGGCGGGGTGATCACGCGGGGACCGCGTTGATGGGCGATCGGCGTGACCCGATGGTGCCCGCCGCCCGGACCGTGCTGGCGGCCCGGTCGGCGGCGCGGGCCGGGACCCGCGCGACGGTCGGCCGCCTGGTGCCCGTGCCCGGTGGCACCAACGTGATCGCGCGGCGTGTGGACCTCTGGCTCGACACCCGCTCGGCGAGCGAGCCAAGCACCCGGGAGGCCGTCGACGAGGTGATCTCGGCGGCCCGGCTGGCGGCCGCCGAGGAAGGGTGCGAGGTGGAAGTGCGCGAGGAATCGTTCAGCGGCGAGGTCACCTTCGACGCCGAGCTGCGGGAGCGGATCCAGCGCGTGCTGGGCGAAGTGCCGGTACTGCCCACGGGGGCCGGGCACGATGCCGGAGTGCTCGCCGCGCACGTGCCTGCCGGAATGCTCTACGTGCGCAATCCGACGGGGGTGTCGCACGCGCCGGAAGAGTTCGCGACCGACGAGGACTGTGCCGCTGGTGTCGAGTCGCTGGCCGCCGTGCTGGAGGAGCTGGCTGGATGAACGAACGGTTGTGGTGCGAGTTCGCCTGGCTGCCGGACGGGCCGGTACCCGGTGTCGCGATCACCGTGGACGGCTCCCGCATCACCTCCGTCGAGCCGGGTGCCCCACGCGAGGGCACCGTCCTGACCGGGCTGACCCTGCCCGGCTTCGCCAACGCGCACTCGCACGCGTTCCATCGCGCGCTTCGTGGCCGCACGCACGCCGACGGCGGCACGTTCTGGACGTGGCGCGAGCGCATGTATGCGGTTGCGGAGCGACTGGAACCGGAGACCTACCGCCGGTTGGCCCGGGCGGTGTTCGCCGAGATGGTGCTCGCGGGCTTCACCAGCGTCGGGGAGTTCCATTACCTCCACCACGCACCAGGCGGCCGTCCCTACGCGGACCCGAACGAGATGGGGCACGCGCTGGCGCAGGCGGCTGCCGAGGCGGGAATCCGGCTCACGCTGCTCGACACCTGCTACTTGACGCCGGGGCTGGAAGGCGGCGAGCTCTCACCCGCTCAGCGCCGCTTCTCCGACGGTGATGCCGAGCGTTGGGCGGCTCGCGTCGACGAATTCCGTCCCTCGGGTTTGGTCCGTGTCGGCGCCGCGGTGCATTCGGTGCGGGCGGTACCCGCCGAACAGATTCCCGTCGTGGCCTCGTGGGCCTCGGGTCGTCCGCTGCACGCTCACTTGTCCGAGCAGCGTGCGGAGAACGAGGCATGCCGGCGTGTTCACGGACGCAGCCCGTCGGAGTTGCTGGCTGATCTGGGCGTGCTGCGCGACGATTTCGTCGCCGTCCATGCCACCCACCTGACCGACAAGGACGTCGCGTTGTTGAGCGGTTCCGGTGTCTGCTTCTGCCCGACGACGGAACGGGACTTGGGTGACGGCATCGGCCCGGCCCGCCGTCTGGCCGACGCCGGGGCGACGCTGAGCCTGGGATCGGATTCGCACGCCGTGGTCGACCCGTTCGCCGAGATCCTGGCGCTGGAGGCGGACGAGCGGCTCGCCACGGAGTCGCGAGGTCATTTCACTCCCGGTGAGCTGGTCGCGGCGGCGGCTCGGCACGAGGCGATCGGCTGGCCCGAGGTCGGCAAGATCGCCGCGGGATGGCAAGCGGATCTGGTCGTGATCGACACCGAGTCCGTGCGCACGGCGGGCAGTGAGCCCGTTGGCGTTCCGTTGTGCGCGACCGGTGCGGAGGTGCGGCACGTGATGATCGCGGGGGAGTGGACGGTGCACGAAGGCAGACATCAACGGGTGGAACGGCCCGCCGCGGAGCTGGCCGCTGCGATCGGGGAGTTGCTGTGACCGCGACCGTGATCACGGGAATCTCGGAACTGACGACCAACGAGCCCGAGCTGGGCCGGCTGACCGAGGCCGCGGTGGTCGTCGATGGCGAACGCGTGGTGTGGGTCGGCCGCAGCGCCGACGAACCGGTGGCCGACGAGCGGGTGGACGTCGGTGGGCGGGCGATGCTGCCCGGGTGGGTGGACTCGCACACGCACCTGGTCTTCGCCGGTGACCGCACCGCAGAGTTCGAGGCACGCATGGCTGGCCAGGCGTATTCGGCGGGCGGGATCAACGTCACCGTCGAGGCCACGCGAGCGGCGTCCGACGAAGAACTCGCTGGGAATCTCCGGCGGCTGGTGAACGAGGCTGTCCGCCAGGGCACGACCTATGTGGAGACCAAGACCGGGTACGGGCTCACCGTCGAACAGGAAGCCCGGTCCGCGCGGATCGCGGCCGACGTCGCCGACGAGGTGACCTTCCTCGGCGCGCACATCGTGCCCGCCGGAGAGTCCGCAGAGTCCTACGTGGACGTCGTGTGCGGCCCGATGCTGGACGCCGTCGCACCGTATGTGCGGTGGGCCGACGTGTTCTGCGAAACCGGCGCATTCGACGCCGACCAGTCCGAGCGAGTGCTTCAGGCGGCGAAACGGCGAGGGCTCGGCCTGCGCGTGCACGGGAATCAGCTGGGGGAGGGGCCCGGCGTGCAGCTTGCGGTGCGGCTCGGCGCGGCAAGCGTCGACCACTGCACGCACCTCAGCGACGAGGACGTGGCGGCACTGGCTGCCAGCGACACCGTCGCGACCGTGCTTCCCGCGTGCGACTTGTCGACCCGGCAGCCGCTGGCTCCGGCGCGGCGCCTGCTGGACGCGGGCGCAACCGTGGCCATCGCCAGCAACGCCAACCCCGGCAGCTCGTACACCACGTCGATGGCCTACTGCGTGGCGACGGCCGTTCTGCAGATGGGCATGTCCGTGGAAGAAGCCGTGTGGGCCGCTACGCGTGGCGGCGCGCGGGCCCTGCGTGCGGACGCCGGTGACGGCGCCGTCGGCGTCATCCGGCCTGGCGCTCGTGCTGACCTGCACGTTCTGGACGCCCCCTCGGCGACCCACCTCGCCTACCGGCCTGGGGTGCCGCTGACCTGGGCCGTCTGGCGCCGTGGTCAGCGCGTGGTGTGAGCCCGCCGCGCTCCGTGGTGTCGATGTCGACCCGTCGTGACGATACGCACGGTCCCGTCGGTTGAAGTGGCGCTGTGACCGTGCACTCACTGATCGCGGTGAGCCTGCGTGCTCCGGTATGACCAGAACTAGCTCACGGATTCCCGCAGTGTCTCGGCCAGCGGCCCGAGCCGGTCGAGGATCCCGAGGCGGCCGGCGAGCTCAGCGCACTCGGATCGAGCATGGGAACTCAGCTGGCCGGCGGCGTCAGCCAGTGCCTGCTGCGACTGTTGCGGCAGTTCCGCGGCGATCGGCAGGAACGGCTCCCACAGCCCGTGCTCGGCGGCCACCTCCAGGACGCCGGCCAGGACGTCGTCGCCGAGGTCGGCAAGGTGGGCCGCGACCTCCGCGGTTTGGTCCTCGCGCAGCTGCCCGGCGATGTCCCGCAGCAAGGTGGGCCACAATCCGGCCTCGGATGCCGTGTGCAGCAGGGACTTCAGCCGGTCGGCGGCCAGCGCGTCGATCACCGTCGGGATCGCGCCTTCGTCGTCGACGGCGAACGCCGTGCGGAGGATGTGCTCGTCGGACAGGGCGCGAAGACAGTGGCGGAGCTTGTCCACGGGCAGGTAGCCGACGAAGGCGCCCAGGGTGATCCAGTCACCGCGGTCGGCCAGTTCCACGCTGGTGGACACGATCGTCTGGGTCGGCAGTGCCTCGATGATCCGCTGTGCCCGCCGCGGGTCCAGCTCGACGGCCACGTCGGCCAAGAACGTCACCGACAAGCGCTTGGCGATGTCCACCGCTTTGCCGGGGTCGAGTTCCCCGGCGATGCGCGCACACAGCAGCGGGCCGAACGCCTTCTGGCCGACCAAAGCGATGATCGGGCTGGGGATCAGCTTGGCGGCCGCGCCGAGCCGGCGCAGCGCGTCACCGTACGCATCGAACAACGACTCGGTGACCTGGGCGCGGAATGCCCGCAGGTCCGCGTCGTCGACCTCGAGCAGGAAGGCCAGCTCCTCCGGCTGCTTCCGCAGCAGCCGGGCCAGCCGCAAGATCTCCGCCCGCTCGTGCACGGCGGCAGCACCCGTCACAGTCCCACCGCCTTACGGACCGGGCCGCGCAGCAGCCGTGGGATGTGGCGCAGGCTGTCCTCGGCCGCGGCGGCGAGCGCTTCCGCCTGCTCTCGGCGGGCCGCCCCGATGGCGTCGGACAGCAGTTGCTGGTGCTCCTCGCTCAGCGCGGCGATGCCTGCGGGCAGGCCGCCTTTCACCCGCTGGTCGAGCGGCTTACGGCTCATGACGTCTCCTAGCTCAGCGTCCGGCGGACGTACTGCGGAACCTGCTTGGCCATCCCGGCGGTGCGGGCGATCTTGTGGTTCACCCCGCGCAGCAGCCGCAGCTGGAGCCTGCTCTCCAGGCGCAGCGCGGCGCGCGGTGACAGGTGCCGGGTGCGATGGAACAGCTTCTTGGTGTAGGCGACGGCGTCCGGGGAGCGGGTGGCGATCTGCCCGGCCAGCTCCTCGGCGTCCTTCAGCGGGTCCTCGCTGACCCCGGTGACCAGCCCGAGTCCGGCGGCCGTGCGCCCGTCGAACAACTCCCCGGTCATGGTCAGCCGCTTCGCCACGTCGATGCCGACCAGCTCGCGCAGGGTCACCGATCCGGTCATGTCCGGGATCAGGCCCCACTTGGCCTCCATGATGGACAGTTCGCAGTCCGGGGTGGCGAACCGGAAGTCGGCGGCCAGCGCCAGCTGCAGGCCGCCGCCGTAGCACTTGCCGTGCAGCACCGCGATCACCGGAACCGGCAGGGTGCGCCACTCCCAGCACGCGCGCTGGAACAGATTGGCCTCCTGCCACGGCCAGCGGAACAGGTTGAGCAGGAACTTCGTCGGCTGCTTGCCCACCGACTTGAAGTCCAGCCCCGCGGAGAAGGCGGGGCCGTCCCCGCGCAGGATCACTGCGCGCACGTCCCGGTCCCGGCGCAGCCCCCGGGCGGCGTCGATCAGCGCGTGGAACATGTCGAGATCGAGGCCGTTGTACTTCTCGCCCCTGGTCATGGTCACGTAGGCGATCCGGTCCTTGACCTCGGTGTGCACCCGGTGGCTCATCGTCGCGCGCTCCTCGAGCTCGTCGTCAGATGGTCAACAGTATGCTGCCGCCGCGCCCGCGGAACCGGGCATCCGCCGGGTGCCGTTGGACACATGTCCAAAACGCACAGCGACGAACCGGTCCGCCTGCTGGGTGATGAACCGGAGGGGACCAGCGGATCAAGCGTTATGGTCGGCGCGACAACGCTCCGACACCCGAGCGGAGGCAGCGTGGACGATCCCGGAGCGGGAACCGCACCGTTGAGCGCACGGACCAGGCGGCGCATCGACGAACTGCTGCTCGGTGGCCCGCGCAAGTACAACCGGCTGCAGGTCGCCGAGCTGTCCGGCGTGCCTGCGGACGTCACCCAGCGCCGCTGGCGGTCGCTGGGCTTCGCCACCGCAGGCGACGAGGAGGTGCTGTTCACCGACAACGACGTGGCCGCGGCCGCGCTGGCAGAGAAATTGCTGGCCACCGGGGTCGTGCCCGCGGGCATGGATGTCGCCGTGACCCGCGCCGTCGGACACCACTTGTCGCGGCTGGCGGAGTGGCAGATCGAGCTGGTACGCGAACTGCTGGACAAGAACCCCGAACTGCTGGCCGACGAGGACCGGCTGGTCATGTTCCTCGACACGGTCATGCCGTTGCTGGAGCAGCTGCAGACGTTCGTCTGGCGACGGCATCTGGCGGCATACGCGGCGCGCGCCTTCGACGCCGGGGAAGACGACACGGGCGCGCTGGCCGTCGGTTTCGCCGACATGGTCGGTTACACCCGGCTGACCAGGCGGATCGACGAGGAACAGCTGTCGGAAGTGCTGGACAAGTTCGAAGCCCTGGCGTCGGCGGTGGTCGCCGAGCGACACGGCCGGATCGTCAAGACGATCGGCGACGAGGTGATGTTCGTCGCCGACACTCCCGCTGACGCCGTCGAGATCGCGGCCGAGTTCGCCCGTCGTGCCGCCGAGGACGACGACATTCCCGACGTGCGTGTGGGTGTGGCCTTCGGGCCGGTGCTCAGCAGGCTCGGCGACGTCTTCGGCAAGACCGTCAACATCGCGGCCAGGCTCACCTCCACCGCCCGGCCGGGCACCATCGTGGTGGACGAGGGGCTGGCCGAGGCGCTTGGCGAGCACGCTCCGTATCAGGTGCGCCCGTTGCGGCCGGTCTCCGTCCGCGGTTACAGCAGGCTGAAGCGCTTTGCCGTGAAGGTGCCGACGCAATAGCCGGCCTCAGCACCGTCGTCTGGCATGCTCGAGCGCATGACGCGCCCCTTCATGCAGGTCGACGTCTTCGCCGACGAGCCGTTCCGCGGCAATCCGGTTGCCGTGGTGCTCGATGGAGAAGGCCTGACCACCGAGCAGATGCAACGGTTCGCCGGCTGGACCAACCTGTCGGAGACGACGTTCCTGCTCCCACCGAGCAGCCCGGACGCGGACTATCGGGTGCGGATCTTCACGCCGTCCGTCGAGCTGCCGTTCGCCGGTCACCCCACCCTGGGGACCTGCCACGCATGGCTGGAACACACCGGGAACTCGGCCGAGGTGATCACGCAGGAATGTGCGGCGGGCCTGGTCCGCATTCGGCGCACGGAGGCCGGGCTGGCGTTCGCCGCACCGCCGCTGGTGCGGTCGGGGCCCGTCGACGAGGAGACGATCGCCGAGCTGGCGGACATTCTGCGCATCGACCGTGCGGAGATCGTCGACGCGCAGTGGGTGGACAACGGGCCGGGTTGGGTGGCCGTGCTGCTTGCTGATGCCGAGCGTGTGCTGGCGCTGCAGCCTGGGCTGATCGGGGAGTACGACATCGGCGTCGTCGGTCCCTATCCGGAAGGCGCGCCGGCCGCGATCGAGGTGCGGGCGTTCTTCCCGGCGAACGGCGTGGCCGTGGAAGACCCGGTGACCGGCAGTCTCAACGCGTCGCTGGCCAGCTGGCTGCTGGAGTCCGGCCGGTTGACCGCGCCGTACGTGGCATCGCAAGGGACTGCCCTGGGCAGGCGTGGTCGCGTGACCATCACGCAGGAGGACGGGCAGATCTGGGTCGCCGGAGGCACCGTGACCTGTGTGCGCGGAACGGTTCGGCTCTGACCTCCCCGCCCCGGCGGTGGGTCGCCGACGACTTGCTGTAGACCCGGTGCTGGACAGCTCCTCGGCACGGGGTGTGGTGGCTCGGCAGCGTGGAATCACCGGATTTCTCGACCGTCCATTTTCTGCATTCGCCGCGTGTTTCGGGATTTCCGCCCACTGCATGTGTGTTCTGCTGCCGTAGTGGTGCGGATCGCCCCGTCAGCCAGTGCGTCGTCACGAGAGCCGTCAGCCAGTGCGTCGTCACGAAAGGGCTGAACTTCCGTCCGCTCGGCGACCGTGGGATGGAACCGATCATCGTCACCGCGTTCAAGGGCAATCACAAGAAGGAACTTGGCCGGGGCAGCTTCGATCCGAAATCGGCACTGCGGTGACCGCGCACGGTTTCGTCTGCCGGGCCCTTGCTGACAATGCGCGATCACTGATCTGCCCGGTGTCCGGGGACGTGCAGCGAAGCGCGTCTCCAGCCCCTCGTGTCGCCGGCACGGTGATCGGGGCCGGTCCGTCCGCCGGGACACCCGTCTTGCGGGCCCTCGGCAGCTACACGCCCATGGCGTCGGTGACCCACTGCGGCAGCGGCAAGCCGCGCTCGATGCATTCGCTCGCCAGCCGGATCGTCCAGCGCAGCGCCTGCAGGACCAGGCTGGCCACCTCTTCCGGGGCAGCCTGCTGCAGCGCGATCTCCACCTGCTCCCGGGCGTCGTCGGCGTTGCCGTGCACCTGGGCCAGCAGCGTGCGCACCGCCGTGCGCACCGGCGGGTCCGCCTGGTCGATGGAGACCTCGGCGCCGTCGGAGTCGAAGACCTGCACCCTGACCGGGGTCGTCCCGCCGTTGCCCAGTGCCGACACCATCGCGCTGCATTGCGAGAACAGCAGCATGACGACTTCGCCGAGGTTGGTCGACGCGTGCAGCATCGCGCCGTCGTCGTCGCCCCGGCGGGCGGCGGCCAACGCCAGGCTGGCCTGTTCGGTCAACTCCGCGTTCACGGGCACCATCAAACACGAGGGGCCACCGTGCTGGTAGTCCCCGAGGGTCGGGTTGCGCTCAGCCGACCGCTACCGCGTCCAGTGCACCGAGGGCGAGATCGGACAACAGCCTGGCCAGCTCGGGCTTGCTCAGGTACCGGTTGTGCGGGGTCGAGTTGATCAGGCCGAACACCGCGTGCGCGCAGGCCCTGGCGCGCTCCTCGTCCACGCCTTCGTAGGCGGCCTGGATGGTCTGCACCCACACCTCGACGTAACGACGCTGCAGCGTGCGGACCTCGCGCCGGTCGGCGTCCCGCAGATTGCCCAGGTCACGCTCGTGCACCGTGATCAGCGCCGGGTTGTTCAACGCGAAATCGGTGTGAAAGGCCACCAGCTCGCGCAGCGCCTCCGCCGGGGTGGCGGCCGCCGCGGCCCGTGCCGACCCGCCCTCCAGCAGATCCTTGGATATGCTGGTCAGCATTTCCCCGAGCAGGGCGTCCTTGCTGCTGAAATGCCGGTACAGCGCCGGGCCGGAGATGCCGACGGCGGCGCCGATGTCGTCGATGCCGACTCCGTGGAAGCCGTGCCGCGCGAACAGTTCGGCCGCCGCGGCAAGGATCTCGTCACGTCGAGTGGCAGTCATCGGAACATCCTAGCGCGATCAAGTTAGCGCTCGCTAACCGGGAAAAGGTTTGGCGAAACGGCGGTACCCCGGCCGCACCTGTGGTGCCACAGTGGCCTCGCTCCCCAGTTACCCACTGCCACCAGGAGGACACATGCGGTACATCCGCCCAGTCGTCGCTCTGGCCGCGGCCGCCTTGTTCTCGGTCGCCGGCGCGATCGTGGCGTCTCCGGCCTATGCGGCCGGCGAGAACTACGTCGCGCTGGGAGATTCCTACGCTTCGGGCACCGGCGCCGGTTCCTACTCCGGAGGGGACTGCTATCGCAGCGCCAACGCGTACCCGCAGCGCTGGGCGAATGCCAACGCTCCGGCGTCGTTCACGTTCGCGGCATGTTCGGGTGCCACCACCTCGGATGTCCGCAGCCAGCAGCTCGGCGCGCTGTCGGCGGCGACGACCCTGGTCTCGATCTCCATCGGCGGCAACGACGCCGGCTTCGCCGACGTGATGATCACCTGCACGGTCGGCACGGACAGTGCGTGCGTCAACCGGGTGAACCAAGCCAGGGAATTCGCCCGGGCCGAGCTGCCCGGCAGGCTCGACGCCCTGTACGCCGAGATCCGCGCGAAGGCGCCGAACGCGCGGGTCGTGGTGATGGGTTATCCGCGGGTGCTCACCTCGGGAAGCTGCTGGTGGTTCAGCGGTACCAAGCGAAATGCCGTGAACAGCGCCGCCGACGAGCTCTCCGGCATCATCGCGGCGCGCGCGGCCGCCGCCGGATTCACCTATGTCGACGTGCGCGACGATTTCGCCGGTCACGAGGTCTGCACGTCCGACGAGTGGATCAACGGCATCGTCTGGAGCAGATTGGTGGAGTCGTACCACCCGAACGCCAAGGGGCACGGCAACGCCTACTACCCGGCGTTCGCGTCCGCGGTTTCGCAAACGGCCGCTGCCTGATTGCTCCGGTCGGCTCTGCGGGGCGCCTGCCTGCCTGGCGGGCGCCCCTCTTTTGCGTCACCGGTGTGGACAGTGTCGTTAGCGGTCGCTAACATCGGCGACGACGTTAACGTTGGCTAACCCTTGTGAGCGGAGGCTGACCGGTGGACGCGCCCACCTTGAGGTCGTCGGCGAACCCGCGCGACGAGCAGTTCCGGCGCAACGCCGCCGGCCA
Organism: Thermocrispum sp.; assembly: GCF_002919275.1. Taxonomy (NCBI): domain Bacteria; kingdom Bacillati; phylum Actinomycetota; class Actinomycetes; order Pseudonocardiales; family Pseudonocardiaceae; genus Thermocrispum; species Thermocrispum sp. Next base: position 44,061 of record NZ_PKFA01000043.1, read on the forward strand.
CGCGGAGCTGGTCGCCGAGCTGAACGACCGGCTCAAGCAGGTCCGGCAGGGCGGCCCGGAGAAGGCGCGGGCCAAGCACGTCGCGCGCGGCAAGCTGCTCCCGCGGGACCGCGTGGACCAGCTGCTGGATCCGGGGTCACCGTTCTTGGAGCTGTCCGCGCTGGCAGCGAACGGCATGTACGGGGACCAGGCGCCCGCCGCGGGCATCATCACCGGCATCGGGCGGGTCTCCGGCCGGGAGTGTGTGATCGTGGCCAACGACGCCACCGTCAAGGGCGGCACGTACTACCCGATGACGGTGAAGAAGCACCTGAGGGCGCAGGAGATCGCGCTGCACAACAATCTGCCGTGCATCTACCTGGTCGACTCCGGTGGCGCGTTCCTGCCGATGCAGGACGAAGTCTTCCCAGATCGTGAACACTTCGGTCGCATTTTCTACAACCAGGCGACCATGTCGGCGCGCGGAATCCCGCAGATCGCGGCGGTGCTGGGCAGTTGCACGGCCGGTGGCGCGTACGTGCCCGCGATGAGCGACGAAGCGGTGATCGTGCGCAACCAGGGCACGATCTTCCTCGGCGGGCCGCCGCTGGTGAAGGCCGCGACCGGCGAAGAGGTGACCGCCGAGGAGCTGGGTGGCGGCGACGTGCACGCCCGCCAGTCCGGCGTGACGGATCATCTTGCCGCGGACGACGCCGACGCGCTCCGCAAGGTCCGCATGATCGTCTCCACGCTCGGGCCGCGGCCGGAGTGCCCGTGGGAGGTGCTGCCCACCGAGGAGCCCGCCGTGGATCCGGCGGAGCTGTACGGGGTGGTCCCGACCGACCCGCGCGTGCCGTACGACGTGCGGGAGGTCATCGCCCGCATCGTGGACGGCTCCCGGTTCGCCGAGTTCAAGGCCGAGTACGGCACGACGCTGGTCACCGGGTTCGCGCGCATCCACGGCCACCCGGTCGGGATCGTGGCCAACAACGGCGTGCTGTTCAGCGAGTCGGCGCTGAAGGGCGCGCACTTCGTCCAGCTGTGCGACAAGCGCCGGATCCCGCTGGTGTTCCTGCAGAACATCAGCGGGTTCATGGTCGGAAAGGCCTACGAGGCCGGTGGCATCGCCAAGCACGGCGCGAAGATGGTCACCGCGGTCGCGTGCGCCAGGGTGCCGAAGCTGACCGTGATCATCGGCGGCTCGTTCGGTGCGGGCAACTACTCGATGTGCGGGCGGGCGTACTCGCCGCGGTTCTTGTGGATGTGGCCGAACGCGCGTATCTCCGTCATGGGCGGGGAGCAGGCGGCCCAGGTGCTCGGCACGGTCGGCAACGTCGACCAGGACGAGATCCGCGCCCAGTACGAGCGGCAGGGCAATCCGTACTACTCGACCGCCAGGCTGTGGGACGACGGGGTGATCGACCCGATGGACACCCGCATGGTGCTCGGCCTGGCCCTGTCGGCGGCCTCGCACGCCCCCCTGGAACCGATCTCCTACGGCGTCTTCCGGATGTGAGCATGTTCGACACCGTGCTGATTGCCAACCGCGGGGAAATCGCGGTGCGGGTCATCCGCACGCTGCGGGCGATGGGGATCCGCAGCGTTGCCGTGTACTCGGATGCGGACGCGGATGCGTTGCACGTGGCGGAGGCCGACGTCGCCGTCCGCATCGGCCCGGCGGCCGCGCGCGACAGTTATCTCAACGTCGAGGCGGTGCTGGCCGCTGCCAAGGAGACCGGTGCGCAGGCGGTCCATCCCGGCTACGGGTTCCTGGCGGAGAACGCCGAGTTCGCCCGCGCCTGCGCGGCCGCGGGGCTGGTCTTCATCGGTCCGCCCGCCGAAGCCATCGAGGCGATGGGCGACAAGATCCGCGCGAAGGCCACGGTCGCCGCCGCCGGAGTCCCGGTCGTTCCCGGTGCCGACGGGTCGCCGGAGGAGTTGCGCGAAGCCGCAGGCCGGATCGGCTATCCGCTGCTGCTCAAGCCTTCGGCGGGTGGCGGCGGCAAGGGCATGGTGGTCGTGCACGAGCCTGCCGAGCTGCCGGAGGCGATCGCGTCCGCGCAGCGTGTGGCCAGGAGCGCCTTCGGCGACGACCGGCTGCTGGCCGAGCGGTTCGTCAGCGCGCCCCGCCACATCGAGATCCAGGTGCTGGCCGACGAGCACGGCAACGTGGTGCACCTCGGCGAGCGGGAATGCAGCCTGCAGCGACGGCACCAGAAGATCGTCGAGGAAGCACCGTCGCCGCTGCTGGACCAGCGAACCCGGGAGCGGATGGGAGCAGCTGCGGTGGAAGCCGCCCGGGCCGTGGGGTACCGGGGAGCGGGCACGGTCGAGTTCATCGTCTCGGCGGACGACCCGGGTGAGTTCTTCTTCATGGAGATGAACACCCGGCTGCAGGTCGAACACCCGGTGACCGAGCTGGTGACCGGGCTGGACCTGGTGGCCTTGCAGGTTCGCGTCGCCGCCGGTGAACCGCTGGGGCTGCGGCAGTCCGACATCCGTTTCACCGGCCACGCCGTCGAGGCACGGGTGTATGCCGAGGACCCGGCCAACGGGTTCCTGCCGACCGGTGGCCGGGTGCTGGCGGTGCACCACCCCGATGCGGAGTGGCTGCGCGTGGACAGCGGCATCCGGGCAGGCAGCGTCGTCGGAACCGACTACGACCCGATGCTGGCCAAGATCGTCGTGCACGGGGACGACCGCGGGCATGCCCTGCGCAGGATGTCCGACGCGCTGGCGGGCACGGCCATCTTCGGCCTGACGACCAACGTGGGCTTCCTGCACGCGCTGGTCACGGACGACGACGTGGTCGCCGGTCGCATGGACACCGCGCTGGTCGACCGCAAGTTGGAGCAGCTGACGGAAGCGGAGCCGGTTCCGGACGCGGTCCTGGTGGCGGCCGCCATGGACGAGTTGCTGGGCATGCAGCCCACCGGGCCGGTGGTCGACCCGTGGGAGATGCCGACGGGGTGGCGGCTGGGCGGTGCGACCGGCACCGCCTTCCGTCTCACCTGCGGCGACCGGGCGGCGACGGTGCGCGTGACCGGCACCCCGGCGGCCGCGGAAGTCAGCATCGACGACGCGCCGCCGCAGCGCGCATCCGCCGAGTGGGTCGACGGCCGCCTGCGCGTGCGCTACGCAGGCGAAGCCACCACCTACGCCCGGCTGCAGCAGGGCGAGACCCTGTGGCTTGCGGCCAACGGCCGGGTGTGGGCGGTCGGTGAGCATTCGCTGCTGGCGCAGGAGGAGACGACCGATTCGTCCGGCGGGCCGATCACCAGCCCGATGCCGGGAACCGTGCTGGTCGTCCGCGTCGAGCAGGGCGAGAAGGTGGCAGCCGGCCAGCCGTTGCTGGTCGTCGAGGCAATGAAGATGGAGCACACGATCACCGCGCCGACGGCCGGCTTCGTCACCGAATTGCCGGTGACCCCGGGACAGAAGGTGGCGCTGGACGAAGTCCTTGCCGTGGTGACCCCGCATGCCGAGCAGGAGGACTGACATGGCCATCGACCTGCAGTTGGAAGAAGAGCACGCCGCATTGCGGCAGACCGTGGAGGACTTCGCCCAGCGCGAGGTCGCCCCGGTGATCGGCGAGCTGTACGAGCGGGAGGAGTTCCCGTACAAGCTGGTCGCGCAGATGGGCGAGATGGGCTTGTTCGGGCTGCCGTTCCCGGAGGAGTACGGCGGGATGGGCGGCGACTACTTCGCGCTGTGCCTGGCACTGGAGGAGCTGGCCAGGGTGGACTCGTCGGTGGCGATCACCCTGGAGGCCGGGGTCTCGCTCGGCGCGATGCCGATCTACCGGTTCGGCACGGAGAAGCAGAAGCAGGAGTGGCTGCCCGCGCTGTGCGCGGGTGAGGCGCTGGGCGCGTTCGGGCTCACCGAACCGGACGGCGGGTCCGACGCCGGGGCGACCCGCACGCTGGCCAAGCTCGACGGCGACGAGTGGGTGATCAACGGCTCGAAGGCGTTCATCACCAACTCGGGCACCGACATCACCCGCCTGGTCACCGTGACGGCGGTGACCGACTTCGAGCCCGGCAGCAAGCGGCGGGAGATCTCGGCGATCATCGTGCCGACCGGGACCCCGGGCTTCACCGTGGAGAAGAAGTACTCCAAGGTCGGCTGGGCCTGCTCGGACACCCACGGACTGTCGTTCACCGACGTGCGCGTGCCCGCGGAGAACCTGCTCGGCGAGCGCGGCCGAGGGTATGCGCAGTTCTTGTCGATCCTGGACGAAGGGCGGGTGGCCATCGCCGCCATCGGCACCGGGCTCGCTCAGGGCTGCGTGGACGAGTGCGTGCGCTACGCCGGCGAGCGGGTGGCGTTCGGCAAGACCATCGGCTCGTACCAGGCGATCCAGTTCAAGATCGCCGAGATGCAGGCGCGGGCGCACACCGCGCGGCTGGCCTACTACGCGGCGGCGGCGAAGATGCTGCGCGGCGAGCCGTTCAAGACCGAGGCGGCGATCGCGAAGCTGGTCTCGTCGAACGCGGCGATGGACAACGCGCGGGACGCCACGCAGATCTTCGGCGGCTACGGGTTCATGAACGAGTACCCGGTGGGCCGGTTCTACCGCGACGCCAAGATCCTGGAGATCGGCGAGGGCACGTCCGAGGTGCAGAAGATGATCATCGCGCGCAGCCTCGGGCTGAAGGGCTGACGGCCGCCACGGATGCCTGCCGATGGGGCCGGCCCGTTCCTGCGTCGGGTCACCGGCTGAAATCGTTCCGCCGTCGCGGACGACAGACAGGTGACCGCAGGGGAGGGGTCACCGTCGTCAGCGACCGATCGGAGGCGTCATGCCCAAGCCCATTCCCGACGACTACCCGCGGGTCATCGCCAGCCTGACCGTGCGCGGCGCGGCCGACGCGATCGACTTCTACACCGAGATCTTCGGCGGCCGCCTGCACAGCGATCCGATGACGGCGCCGGACGGCACGGTGGCTCACGCCGAAATCCGGATCGGCGACTCGATGATCATGCTCGGTGAGGAGAGCCCGGTCTTCGACAGCCATGCTCCCCAAGAGGACGCCGCCGCGCCGGTGCGGCTGATGGTCTACGTGGAGGACGCCGACGAGACGGTGCGGAGAGCGGTGGAGCGTGGCGCGCGGCAGGAGTCCGAGCTGCGGACCGAGTTCTACGGCGATCGTGGCGCCGCCATCAGGGATCCGTTCGGCCACGCCTGGTACGTCGCGTCGCACGTGGAAGACGTCAGCCCGGAGGAGATCGATCGGCGCGCTCACGAGCTCTTCACCACCTGACGTGCGGAGGCGGCCTTCGCGGCACCTGCCGGCCAATGCGCCGGTCACGGGCCATCGCGAGCATCAGGTCTCCGATACAGGTGGGCCCAGTCGTCGTACTACGGGCGGTCAGTGGCTGTCTCATGGTTGTTGCGGTGACGGTCGCTGCCGACACGCCGCAGACCGCGGTGGCCCTGACAACCAGACGCGGGCACTCGGTAGCACGTGGAAGCCGTGGAACGGCACCCGAGGCACATGGTCCTGCCAGCCCGGCACCGGATGTCGATGGCAGGCGAGCCGGAGCAGCTGTCGAGGTACTTCACCACGGGCGGAGCTCGCGGGCGGCTGGCCCCGGGCGAGGAGGCCACGTGGGACTTCCACGACTTCCCGGCGCGTTCCCGGTGAAGGTGGTGGAGGCCATGCCGCCGTGCCAGCTCGTGATCGAGTGGGACGGTGAGCACACGGCGGGGGAGTCGGGGACGACCAGGACGACGTTCGAACCCATCGACGATGGTGCGCGCACTGTGGTGGCGATCACCGAACGGGCGTGGCGGGCCACCCGGGCGGCGCGGAGGCGGCATTCGGCAATTGTCGGGGCTGGACGGGATGCTCGCGGCTATGAAGGCCTGGCCGGAGTACGGCATCAATCTGCCGGACGGGTTCTCCAGGTAGGGCGCGCCGGACACGAGCCGACCGGGGCTGGTCACCGGTCGTGCCAGCTGAGCGGTGACATCCTCAGGGCGGCTTCGGCGACCCGCCGGGCCGTGGCGGTGTGCAAATCCTTGCGGGCGGATGCGATCCACCGGTCGACGTGCTGTACGCCGACACTGCGGTACTCCACCGCCTGCAACAGCATCTCCAGCTTGTCGGCGTCTTTGGCGCACCGCGCCTCCAGAGTCTCGCGCGCTTCGTATTCCTCCACCGCGGCACGGACAGACGACTTGGCGGCCTCGGGCAGCTCCGCGGTCTGGTCGGCGGTGATGGCGCGCGGATCGGGCTTCGCCAGGTACGGCCTGGCTGAGTGCGGGAGGTCGCCGGTGCGGGTCTCCTGGCTGTCGTGCCACAGGGCGAGGTAGGCAGCCCGCTCCGGATCGCCGTTCTCCTCGGCGGCCAGCAGCGCGGCCAGCTGGGCGACGCGCAGGCTGTGCTCGGCCACCGACTCGGGGTCGCGGACCCCGGCTTGCCACCATCCGGATCGGCGGATCCGCTTCAGGACGCCCATCTCGTAGCCGAACGCGGCGACAGCGGCGGAAGGATCCTGGTGGCGTGACATCATGTCCTCTGGTTTCGCGACCTCGGGTGGTCAGGTTACCGAGCCCGGGGCCGAGCGACCCGCCGAGCGCCCGTTCGTGCGGAACCGGAGCCGCAATCTGCGGCGAAGACCGCCGAGGCCAGCGGGGGTTTGCCGGTGTCACAGGACATGCCGCACGGGATCTGGCGCTCCCAGATCGGCGGCCCACGTCTTCACCTTCTCGGTCAGGCGAGGTCTTCGACTTTCGGTCAGGCGAGGTCTTCGACCTCTCAGTCAGGCGAGCCGTCGAGGGCTCTGGCCGGCGTCGTTCGGCAGAGGCGCGGGCACCACAAGGTGGTCAGCTCCTTCCTGGCGTCCTATGGTCGTCAGGTCACTTCAGCTGGGCGGAACTCTTGCCGAGCAGCCGCCGGGCGATGATCAATTGCTGGATTTGCTGGGTGCCTTCGAAGATGTCCAGGATCTTCGCGTCGCGGCTCCATTTCTCCAGCAGCGAGTCCTCGCTGTATCCCAGGGCCCCGCACAACTCGACGCACTTGAGCGTGATGTCCACGACCGAGCGCCCGGCCTTCGCTTTGGACATCGACGCCTGCACCGAGTTCGGCTTGCGGTTGTCCGCCATCCAGGCCGCCTGCAACGTCAGCAGGTACGACGCCTCGAAGTCGGCCTCCAGCCGCAAGAACTCGGCGGCCGCGGCGTGCTGGGCGTGCGGCGGGGCGTCGTAGTCGATCTCGATCCCGGCCTCGTGCAGGATCCGCGCGGTTTCCTCCAACGCGGCACGGGCCAGCCCGACGGCCATCGCGGCGACCAGCGGCCGGGTGTTGTCGAAGGTCTCCATGACCCCGGCGAAGCCCTTTTTGGTGTCGATCTCCGGGCTGCCGAGCAGGTTCTCCTTCGGCACGCGGCAGTTCTCCAGCCGGATGACCGCGGTGTCCGACGCCTTGATACCGAGCTTGTGCTCCAGCCGCTCGACGGTGATGCCGGGCCGGAACTTCTCCACCACGAACGACTTGATCGCCGCGCGGCCCTTGGACTTGTCCAGCGTCGCCCACACCACGACGGCGTCGGCCCGTTCGCCCGCGGTGACGAAGATCTTCTCGCCGTTGAGCACGTACTCGTCGCCGTCCAGCACGGCGGTGGTGGACACGGCGGCCGAGTCCGACCCGAACGACGGCTCGGTGATGGCCATCGCCGCCCACATGTTGCCGAAGCGCTCGAGCTGCTCGTCGTTGGCGACCGACGCGATCGCGGCGTTGCCCAGCCCCTGGCGCGGCATGGACAGCAGCAACGCCACGTCACCCCAGCACATCTCGATCGTGCCGAGCACGGTGCGCAGGTTCGCGCCGTTGACGTTGCCTTCCGGCTTCTTGGCGTCCTTGTCCTTGCGCCGCACCCCGGCGGCGCCCGCGCCGCCGCTGAACCCGGACTGGTTCATCCCGTCCAGCACGGCGGCGAACGTGTCCAGCTCCTTGGGGTAGGAGTGCTCGGCGCGGTCGTACTTGCGGGAGATCGGCCGGAAGACCTCGGCCGCGGCCTGGTGTGCCTGGTTGACCAGCGGCGCGATCTTCTTCGGCACCTCGAGGTTGATCGTCATGCCAGCACCGCCCCTTCCATCACGCCGGCCGCCCGCAGGTCGCGGTACCACCGCTCGACCGGATGCTCCTTCACGTAGCCGTGACCGCCGAGCAGCTGCACCCCGGCGCTGCCGATCCACATGCCCTTGTCCGCGGCCAGCTTGCGGGCCAGCGCCACTTCACGGGCATACGGCAGGCCGCGCTCGGCACGAGAGGCCGCCCGCAGCGTCACCAGCCGCAGGCCCTCCAGCTCGATGGCGATGTCCGAGACCATGAACGCAACGCCCTGGCGGTGGCTGATCGGTTCGCCGAACGCCTTCCGCTCGTTGACGTACGGGATGACGTAGTCGAGGACGGCCCGTCCGGTGCCCGCGGCCAGCGCGCACCATCCCAGCCGGGACAGCCGCACGACCTCCTGCAGCACCTTCTGGTCGCCCCCGGCCAGCAGCGCGCTCGGCGGCAACTTCACCTTGTCCAGCTGCAGCAGCCCGGTCTCGGCGCTGCGCAGCCCCATCGCCGGATCCGGCGTCACCGTCACCCCGGGGGTGGAAGCCTCGACGAGGAACAGTGCGCCGCCCCGGCCCTCCAAGTCGGCCGAGACCACGAACAGCTCGCCGTCGGCCGCCCTGGGCACGAGCGCCTTCACACCGTCCAGCTGGTAGCCCGACGGGGTCCGCTTGGCGCGTGTCCTCGGCTTGCGGGGGTCGAACAGGGCCCCGCGCTCGTGCAACGCCAGCGCCGCGACCGGCGGCTGGTCGCCGGTGAACGCGGGCAGGTAGGTGGACTGCTGCTCGGCGTCACCCCACTGCACCAGCACCGTGCTGACCGCCGACGGAGCCAGCACCGACACCGCCAGGCCCATGTCCCCGTGCGCCAGCGCCTCGGCGACCAGGACGTTGGTCACCACGGACCGCTCGGTGCCGAAGCCGCCGAGCTCTTCCGGGATGCCGAACGCCCCGATGCCCAGTTCCGCGGCCCGGGAGAGCAGGCCGTCCGGGGTCTGCGCCTTGGCGTCCGCGTCGTGGGCGGCCGGGCGCAGCTGCTCGGCGGCGAACTCCCGCACCGTCTCGACGATCATCTGCTGTTCTTCTGTCGGTTCCAGATCGAACAGCTCGGGGTCCTTCGGCTTGGCCAGCCGCTGCGGCTGGGTGAGCTTCCTGGTCGCGGTGAACACCCGCTCACCGGCGGCGACCGCTGTGAACCCGTTCTTGACGCTGCTGGTGAGCGCCTTCTCGAACTGCTTGCGCAGCCCGAGCCGGTCGATCACCGGCGAGCTGGAGACCTTCGTCAGGACGGCCATCGCCCGGCCCATCGCATCGCGTTTCTTCGGCTGAGGACCCGCTGGCCCACCGCGTGTGCTCGCCACAGTCCACTCCCTATCGGCCATCGGCCGTTCGCTGGCGGATCGCTTACCTACTGACGCGTAAAATAACGCTTGTTGTGGAACCGCGCCAGCATGGGGTGGCAAGTCGCCGGTCGCGGGCCGTCCCGCGGCGCGGCGATGCCAAGGTCAGGGCCGGGGAGCGGTGCCGACTGTGGCGCCCGTCTCTCGAGCGGCCGGCTCGGCACCAGCGATCGGCATGCGCAGGTCGGCCCGGTCGCGCGCCCGCAGCCGGCCGATCAGCTTCGCGAGCCCCCAGGCAGTCGGTTCAGCGCCTGATGCCGAGCGCGGCGAGCATGAGCGCGGGCAGCTCGGACTCCAGATCCGGCCTGCGCCGCACCGATCCGGTGCGAACCAGGTCGTTGGCGATGGTCAACGCCATGTGCACGACCACCCGAGCCTCGGGGGTGACCAGATCCGGCCGGATGGCCATCAGCAGCCGCACCCACTCCGCCACGTACTCCCGCTGCACCCGCCGCAGCTCGTTGCGTTCCGCCGCGGTCAGGGCACCGATCTCCCTGCCGATCATCAGCAGGTCCGCGCAGTCGCGCATGACCTGCACGTACGACCGGACCAGGCCTTCCAGTGCCTCCCGCTCGGTCTTCGCGGTCGCCGCGACCTGGTCCCTGCCCCGTGCCAGGCGATCGTGGATGCGCGCGGACGCGGCCATGAACAGCGCCGTCTTGCTCGGGAAATGCCGATACACGCTGGGGCCGCTGATCCCCGCGGCGGCGCCGATGTCCTCCATGCTGACCTCGTGGAAGCCACGTTCCCCGAACAGCCTGGTGGCTTCGATGAGCAGCTTCTCCCGCCTGCTCGGCTGCATCACCGGCATGACCGGGGCGGGCTCACCGGCGAAGCCGTCCGTCTCACCCGTCGCCGGTGTGTGATGCAACACAGCGCGCGCGGCCTCGACGAGCAGCTCCACGTACCGGCGACGGCTCAGCCGTGTGGAGTGCACCGCCACGCTGCCGAACACGCTCAACGCCGCCCAGCAGAGCATCGTGGCGTCTTCTTCCGACACCTCGGGCCGTGCCGCGCGCAGCGGGCGCGCCCAGCTGGCGATCAGCTCGCTCCACCGGCGACGCAGCGATTGCTGGTCCTCCGGGCGGAGGTTGCGCCGCTCGCGACGCCACAGCGCGGAGATCTCCGGCCGCTCCACGGACACCCGCGCGAGCTTGGTCAAGATGGCCTCGACCTGCTCGACCGCGGGCACCGCGGTGTCGTCCGGCAAGGCCGTGGTGGCCGCCGACAGGTGGTCGATCGCCAACGCCACGACGTGCGCCAGGATCGCCTGCTTGTCCGCGAAGTGCCGGTACAACGCCGGGCCGGTGATCCCGGCGGCCGCCGCGATGTCGGTGATGCCCACTTCGTGGAACCCGCGCTCGCAGAACAGCTTGGCCGCGACGGCGGCCAGCTGCTCCTTGCGGTCCTTGGGGCGCCTCGGGCGCCCCCCACGGTCGGCGATCGTCGTCATAGGTGAGTCCACTGTAGCGGGAGTCGTGCGTGTGACAACCGGTTGACAACAGGCAGTTCGGCGTCACTATGTTAGTGAGCATTAGCGCCATCCGTGCATGACAGTGCAGTCTAGGAAGGACCGTCGGCGTGACTGAGGCGTTCATCTACGAGGCGATCCGCACGCCTCGCGGCAAGAAGAAAAACGGCTCGCTGCATTCGATCAAACCGGTCGACCTGGTGGTCGGGCTGATCAACGAGCTGAAGGCACGGCATCCGAATCTCGACCCGGCCGTGATCGACGACGTGGTGCTCGGCGTGGTCACGCCCATCGGTGACCAGGGTGCGGTGATCTCCCGGACCGCCGCGCTGGCGGCCGGCCTGCCGGAGACGGTCGCCGGTGTCCAGCTCAACCGTTTCTGCGCGTCCGGCCTGGAGGCGATCAACACCGCGGCCCAGAAGGTACGCGCGGGCTGGGACAACCTGATCATCGCCGGAGGCGTCGAGTCGATGTCCCGGGTGCCGATGGGGTCCGACGGTGGCGCGATGTTCATGGACCCGGCAACGTCCTACGACCTGTTCATCGTCCCGCAGGGGATCAGCGCCGACCTGATCGCCACCATGGAGGGCTTCTCCCGGGAGGACGTCGACGCCTACGCGCTGCGCTCCCAGCAGCTGGCCGAGAAGGCCTGGTCGAGCGGCTACTTCAGCAAGTCCGTGGTCCCGGTCAAGGACATCAACGGTGTGACCGTGCTCGACCACGACGAGCACCGGCGCCCGGACACCACGATGGAGACGCTGGCCAAGCTCAAGCCGTCGTTCGCGGGTATCGGCGAGATGGGCGGTTTCGACGCGGTGGCGCTGCAGAAGTACCACTGGGTGGAGAAGATCGACCACGTGCACACGCCGGGCAACAGCTCGGGCATCGTGGACGGCGCGGCCATCGTGCTGATCGGCAACGAGCAGGTGGGCAAGGACCTCGGCCTCACCCCGCGGGCCCGCGTGGTGGCCACCGCGGTGACCGGCGCCGACCCGACGATCATGCTCACCGGTCCGACGCCCGCCACCGAGAAAGTGCTGGCCAAGGCCGGCTTGACGGTGGACGACATCGACCTTTTCGAGCTGAACGAGGCGTTCGCGTCCGTGGTGCTGAAGTACCAGAAGGATCTGAAGATCCCGGACGAGAAGCTCAACGTCAACGGCGGCGCGATCGCGATGGGGCACCCGCTCGGCGCCACCGGCGCGATGATCACCGGAACCATGGTCGACGAGCTGGAGCGGCGCAACGCGCGCTACGCGCTGATCACGCTGTGCATCGGCGGCGGCATGGGTGAAGCCACCATCATCGAGAGGGTCTGAGCATGACGTACACCAACACGATCCGCTGGGAGTCGGACGCCGACGGCATCGTCGTACTGACGCTGGACGACCCGAACCAGTCGGCGAACACCATGAACAGCGACTACCTGCAGTCGCTGAAGGCCACCGTCGAGCGCCTCGAGGCGGAGAAGGACCAGATCACCGGTGTGGTCATCACCTCGGCCAAGAAGACCTTCTTCGCCGGTGGCGACCTGAACGACCTGATCAAGATCCAGCCGGAGGACGCCGAACGGCTCACCCGTGAGTCGAAGGAGATCATCAAGGCGCCGATGCGCAAGCTGGAGACGTTCGGCAAGCCGGTGGTCGCCGCCATCAACGGCGCCGCGCTCGGCGGTGGGCTCGAGCTCGCGCTGTGTGCGCACCGCCGCATCGCCGCCAACGTCAAGGGCGTGCAGATCGGCTTCCCCGAGGTCACCCTCGGCCTGCTGCCCGGCGCCGGTGGTGTCGTCCGCACCACCCGGCTGCTCGGCATCCAGGCCGCACTGCTCAACTGGCTGCTGCAGGGCCAGCGGCACAAGCCGGAGAAGGCCAAGGAGCTGGGCCTGATCCACGAGCTGGTGGACAGCGTCGACGAGCTGATCCCGGCGGCCAAGAAGTGGATCAAGGACAACGCGGACAACCCGGAGGCGGCCGTCCAGCCCTACGACCGGGACGGCTACAAGATGCCGGGCGGCACGCCGTCGAACCCGAAGTTCGCGGCGAACCTGCCTGCGTTCCCGGCCAACCTGCGCAAGCAGCTCAAGGGCGCGCCGATGCCGGCGCCGCGGGCGATCATGGCCGCTGCGGTCGAGGGCGCCCAGGTGGACTTCGAGTCCGCCATGGACATCGAGACCCGCTACTTCGTCAGCCTGGCCACCGGGCAGATCGCGAAGAACATGACCAAGGCGTTCTTCTTCGACCTGCAGGCCATCAAGAACGGTGGCTCCCGGCCGGAGGGCTACGACACCCACCGTCCGCGCAAGATCGGTGTGCTCGGCGCGGGCATGATGGGCGCGGGCATCGCCTACGTGTCGGCCAAGGCCGGTTTCGAGGTGGTGCTCAAGGACGTCACGCTGGAAGCGGCCGAGAAGGGCAAGGGCTACTCGGTCAAGCTCGAGGAGAAGGCCGTCTCGCGGGGCAAGACCACCCGGGAGAAGGCCGACGAGCTGCTGGCCAGGATCAAGCCGACCGCCGACGTGGCGGACTTCGAGGGCGTCGACTTCGTCATCGAGGCGGTGTTCGAGGACCAGGCGCTCAAGCACAAGGTGTTCCAGGAGATCGAGAACATCGTGACCCCGGACGCCGTGCTCGGTTCCAACACCTCGACGCTGCCGATCACCGGCCTGGCCAAGGCCGTGCAGCGGCAGGAGGACTTCATCGGCATCCACTTCTTCTCGCCGGTGGACAAGATGCCGCTGGTGGAGATCATCCGCGGCGAGAAGACGTCGGACGCGGTGCTGGCCAAGGTCTTCGACTACGTCCAGGCGATCCGCAAGACGCCGATCGTGGTCAACGACAGCCGCGGGTTCTTCACCAGCCGGGTGATCAGCATGTTCATCAACGAGGCGCTGGCTGCGGTCGGCGAGGGTGTCGAGCCCGCCACCATCGAGCAGGCCGGTGCGCAGGCCGGGTTCCCGGCTTCGCCGCTGCAGCTGTCCGACGAGCTGTCGCTGACGCTGATGCAGAAGATCCGCAAGGCGACCGAGGAGGGCATCAAGGCCGAGGGCGGCACGCTGCCGCCGCCGCACGGCTCCGCCGCGGTGGTGGACAAGATGGTCGACGAGCTGAAGCGGCCGGGCCGGGCTGGTGGTGCCGGCTTCTACGAGTACCGGGACGGCAAGCGCGTCGGCCTGTGGCCGGGGCTGCGGGAGGCGTTCGACTCCGGGTCCGGCGAGGTGCCGTTCGAGGACCTGAAGGACCGGTTCCTGTTCTCCCAGGCCGTGGAGACCGTGCGGTGCTTCGACGAGGGTGTGATCAACACCGTCGCGGACGCCAACATCGGCTCGATCTTCGGCATCGGCTTCCCGGCGTGGACCGGTGGTGTCGTGCAGTTCATGAACCAGTACCCGGGCGGGCTGCAGGGCTTCGTCGACCGGGCGCGTGAGCTGGCCGCCAAGTACGGTCCGCACTTCGAGCCGCCGCAGTCGCTGGTCGACAAAGCGGCCAAGGGCGAGATCTTCGAGTAGTTCCCCTGCGCGCATCGGCCCGGGAGCCCGCACGGCTCCCGGGCCTTTGCCTGTTCGGCCGCCTTCCGCCTCGTCCGTGCCACCGATCTGCCGAGGCGCATCAGCTCGGGTCGGTGAACGGCACCCAGATCCCCTTGAGGTCGCGCAGGGCGATCAGTTCGTCCGGTGCCCCGGCCGCCGCGATCAGCCGTGGCCGGGCGGGAGCCGGATTCCGCCCGGAGCGCTCGATGCGGCGACGACGGCCGACGGACTGTCCACGGCGAGCCGGTGCCGGTGACCTTCCCGCCGCACCGGCCGCTGTCGACCGGTGGCTTCGATCACTCGCCGACGCGCAGGCCGAACACCATGCGCCGGACGGTCGCGCCGACCGCGGGGCGCAGCGCGGCAGGGTCGTCGGCGTTGGCCAAGGTCATCCCCGCGCCACCGAGCATGTGGAAGACCAGGCGTGCGGTGATCTCGGGATTGTTCGAATCGAAGTAACCGGCCGCGACGAGGGCGTCGACACCGCGCCGGATCAGGCCGAGCGAGTACTTCTCCGCATATGCCATCCAGGTGGCATAGCCGATGGCGCCGATGGCTTCGCGCCAGACGATCGCGCTGTACACCGGTTCCAGGCACGCGTCGAGGAACTCCTCGACGCCGGCCAGCGAAGCTTCCCACAGGTCGTCGTGGCGCTGCATCACGGCTTCCACGCGCTTGATGACCTGCTGTTCCTGCTCGTTGAACACCGCGATGAACAGAGCCTGCTTGCCCGCGAAGTGGTGATACACCGCGCCGCGCGTGACGTTCGCCGCCTTGGCCACGTCATCCAGTGACGTGTTGGCGTAGCCGCGCTCGACGAACTGCTTGGTGGCCTCCTCGATGAGCGCGGCGCGCGTCGCTTCCGCGTACATGTCACGACGCGACTTGACCGGTGCCATACGTCGAGTATAGTCACATACACCGAGTATGTGAGATTCAGCAAGTAGGTGAGCGCCATGTCGGGTTGGCAGCGGACACACCGCAGGTACCAGCTGGTCTATGACGTGGCCTCGGACGTCGCGCGACACGGCGCCGCGGCGCTCACGAAGTGGCGCCGCGCCATCGATGCGGAGTACGGCGGAGTCGGCGATTTCCTGCTGGATGCCCGGCGCCGATGGCTGACTGCCGTTGCGGCCTACAGCGACTACTCCGCGGCACCTGCGGCGGAGGCGGCCCGGCGGAACAAGGAGCTGCGTGCGCTGCTCGACGCCTTCGCCGAGCACCCGGTGCTCGCCGACGATCGGCTCGCATACGCCCAACCGGCCTGAAGGAGGAGTGGATGACCGCCACCGAGCCGCTGTTCAACCCGTTCGCCCCGGGATTCACCGAGAATCCGTACCCGCATTACGACAGGCTTCGGGAGCAGGCGCCGGTGTACCAGCATCCACTCGGCTTCTGGATTCTCACCCGGTACGACGACGTGGCGGCGTTGCTGCGGGGCGGACACTCCGTGGAGCCGCGCAACATGGCGCCGAGCCCCATGCGAGACCTGCAGCAATCCGTCTACGGCGACGGGAAGCCGGTCTTCAATGCGATGTCCATGCTGGATCGCGACCCGCCGGACCACACCAGGCTGCGCAGGCTGGTGTCGAAGGCGTTCACCCGGAAAGCCGTCGAAGAGCGGCGTCCGCACATCGAGCGACTGGTCGACGGGATGCTGGACGACGTCGCGAAAGCCGGCGGAGGCAATCTCATCGAGGCGTTGGCTTTCCCGCTGCCCTTTGCCGTCATCACCGAGATGATGGGCATGCCGGACTGGATCGACGTCGGCCGGCTGCGATCGCTCACCGGCATGGTGGTGCGGTCACTGGAGCCGCCCGCCGACGTCGAGCTGATGAAGCAGATCAGTGCCGCGGGCCAGGAGCTGGTCGAGCTGGTCGCCGAAGCCGTCGAGTGGAAGCGCAGGAACCCGGCCGACGACCTGCTGACGGCGCTGATCGCGGCCGAAGACGACGGTGACGTGCTGACCGACGAAGAGCTCGTCGCGCAGGTTGGCCTGCTCTACGTCGCCGGCCACGAGACCACGGTCAACCTGATCGGCAACGGGACGCTGGCGTTGCTGCGTCACCCCGAGCAGCTGCGCCTGCTGCGGGAGAACCCGGATCTGACGCCCAATGCGATCGAGGAGCTGCTGCGCTACGACGGTCCGGTGCAGCAGAGCAGGCGGATCACGCTGCGGACGTATCGCATCGGCGAGCACGAAATCCCGGCGGGGGCGTTCGTGCAGGCCGGACTGATGGCGGCCAACCGGGATCCGGCGAAGTGGGGGCCGGACGCCAACGAGCTGCGTCTCGATCGTCCGGGGGCGCACCAGCACCTGGGATTCGGGGCGGGGCCGCACCACTGTCTCGGTGCGGCACTGGCCAGGCTGGAGGGCCAGGTGGCCATCTCCCGGCTGGTGCAGCGGTTCCCCGGCCTGAAGCTGGCAGGCGAGGTGAAGTGGAACGGCCGCATCAACCTGCGCGGCCTGACCGAGCTGCCGGTGGCGGTGTAGCCGGGAGCCGGGCCGGGTGACCTGGCGGTGTGGTCGGAGCCGGGCCGGGTGACCTGCCGGTGTGGTCGGGGCTGATCGGCTGACTGTGCCGGTGTGGTCGGGTCGACCGGCGGTGCCGGTGTGGTCAGGCTGACCGGCGGTGCTGGGTGTCGTCAAGCCGTGCGGCCAATGCCCCGGTGCCGCACGCCGGCCCGTGGCCCCGCATGTGCCGTGGCTTGTCCAGCCCGCCCGTCAGACCGGGTGTCGGCGGACCATGGTCGGGGCCAGCCGAGAGAGCAGCGATTGGCCTCCGGGGCGACGTCTGCGGCAAGACCATGAGCGTTTCAATGATCAGTCGGTCAGGTTGGATACGAGATCGTCTCACGCGCCAACCACCTCATGGGGTGCCGGCGTGCCCGCAGGTGCGGCACGCCGGCAAGCGAACGCGCTCGTCCGGCAATGGCCGGAACACGGGCGACGTTTCGGATGGACGCGCACGGTTTGGATGGACACACCCTCGTGGCCGCTCTCGTGGTAGCCGGGGCCATGAGTCCGGCGACAGCGTCAGCTGAGCCGTGTGCCCGGGCACGGCCGCCCTTCCGCTTCTCCTGACCGCGGTGACGTCGGCCGAGCCGTGCGCCCGGGGCACGGCCGAGCCGCGGTCAGGACCGCGGCCGATCCGGGCCGTGGTGAACAGCAGCAGTCCGGTCAGGCGCAGTCCCGGGCCGCAGTGAAGCTCCGGCTCAAGCCGGGCCGCAGTGAAGCTCCAGCTCAAGCCGGGCCGCAATGCAGCCGCAAGTCAGTCAGGCCGGAGCCCGGGCGCCAACCGAGCCGTCGGTCCGGCCACCATCGGGGGCAGCTGGCGCGTCACAGCAACGGCGGGACGACCGCGTCGATGAGGTGCGGGCCGGGCTCGTCGAACGCCCGGCGCAGCGCGTCGGCCAATTCCTCGCATGTGGTTGCGCGGGTGGCCGGAACCCCCATGCCTTCGGCGATCTTGGCGAAATCCATCGTCGGCCGGGACAGATCCAGCAGCGCCTTGGCCGCCGGGCCGGACAAGTCCGCCCCGGTCCGCTGCATCTCCATGCGCAGGATCGCGTAGGCGGCGTTGTTCAGCACCACGGTGGTGACGTTCAGGCTCTCGCGGGCCTGCGTCCACAGCGCGGAGATCGTGTACATGGCGCTGCCGTCGGCCTCCAGGTTGAGCACCGGCCGGTCGGGCGCCGCGATGGCCGCACCGGTGGCCACCGGCATGCCCTGGCCGATCGCGCCGCCGGTCAGCGTCAGCACGGTGTGCTGCGGTGCACCTGCCGTGGCCATCGGCAACAGCACGCCGGAGGTGTTCGCCTCGTCGGAGATGATCGCGCCTTCCGGCAGCAGCGCGCCGACGACGTCGACCCAGTTCTGCGGGGTGAGCTCGCCGCTGGGCAGCTCGGGCCGCCTGGCCTCGGCCGGCTGCGGCTCGGCGTCCGGCGCCGCCCGGTCGGCCAGCGCCGCCAACGCGCCGACCACGTCCTGCTCGCGGGTGGCCAGCACGTGCACCGTCGCGTCCTCGGGCACCAGGTCGCTCGGTTTGCCGGGGTAGGCGAAGAAGGACACCGGCGCCTGGGTTCCCGCGACGATCAGATGCTTGATCCCGGTCAGCTGGTACTGCACCTGTTCGGCCAGGTAGCCGAGCCGTTCGATGGCCGGCAGGCCCGCGCCGCGCTCCAGGCGCGCGGGGAAGGTCTCCACGAACGCCTTCGCGCCGGTGCCGGCCGCGATCCGGCTCG
The DNA here is from genome assembly GCF_002919275.1 of Thermocrispum sp. Taxonomy (NCBI): domain Bacteria; kingdom Bacillati; phylum Actinomycetota; class Actinomycetes; order Pseudonocardiales; family Pseudonocardiaceae; genus Thermocrispum; species Thermocrispum sp. The sequence continues at coordinate 62,753 of NZ_PKFA01000043.1, forward strand.
TGGCCCGCAGGCCGTCGGGGTCGCAGGCCGGGCCACCGATGAGCAGGGCGGCCGGTTCCCCGGAGGCGAGAACGCCGGCGATCTGCGCGACGACGTCGTCGTCGACCGGTTTGCGACTGCGTGGCGGAACGGGATCCGCGACCTGGCCGCCCTCACCCCACGAGACGTCCGCGGGCAGGATGAGGTTCGCGTGCCTGCCAGGCGGATCCTGCGCCGCGGCGACGGCGGTGGCGGCGTCCGCGCCGATGTCCGACGGGTGCTTCACCCTGCGGGTCCACCCGTGCAGCCATTCGGCCAGCGGCTCGATCTCCGACTCCAGCGGTGCGTCGTACTGCTTGTGGTAGGTCGCGTGATCACCGATGACGTTGACCACCGGGGTGAACGCCCGCCGGGCGTTGTGCATGTTCGCCAGGCCGTTGACCATGCCGGGGCCGAGGTGCAGCAACGTCGCTGCCGGCTTGCCCGCGATCCGTGCGTAACCGTCGGCCGCGCCGGTCACCACGCCTTCGAACAGGCCGAGCACGCCGCGCATCTCCGGCACCGAGTCCAGCGCCGCAACGAAATGCATCTCCGACGTTCCCGGGTTGCCGAAACACACCTCCACGCCCGCGCCGGCCAGGGTGCGGATGAGGGCTTGCGCGCCATTGAGCTCGCTCACTCGCTGCTCCTTCAGTGCTCAGTGCTGGTGGTGCTGGTCGGTGTCGCTCACTGGTCGGCGGACGGTGCGATCGGGTCGAACAGCACGCCGGGGTTGAGGATCCCTGCCGGGTCGAACGCTTGCTTGATCCGCCGCATGAGCTCGATCTTGGCCGGGTCCTCCAGCGCTTGGAAGTAGCCACGCTTGGCGCGGCCGATGCCGTGCTCGCCGGAGATCGCCCCGCCGAGCCGCACGCCCTCGGCGAAGATCGCCGACAGCAGCTCGGCCCGCTTGATCGGGTCGGCCTGGAACACCGCCAGGTGCACGTTGCCGTCCCCGGCGTGACCGCAGCCCACCACCCCGGACTGGTTCTGCGCGGCCAGCTCCCTGGCGCGGGTGAGGAATTCCGGCATCGCCGAGCGCGGCACCACGACATCGATCACGTCGTGGGCGCCCGCGGCCTTGGCCGTCCAGAACGCGTGTTCGCGCGCCTGGATCAGCTTGCGCGCGGAGGATCCGTCGAGCACGTAGCAATCCATCGCGCCGAGCCCGGTCAGCAGTTCGGCGACCGCCTGCACGTCGCCGTCCAGCCGCTCCTGCTCGCGGTTCTCCAGCGCCACCACCAGATAGGCCTGGGCCTTGTCCCGCACGTCGTCCGGGATGCCGAGCTCCAGCTGCGAGGTGTGCGTGATCGCCGCCATCGTCAGGTTGTCGATGTACTCCAGGATGTACGGCGCCAAGCCACTGCCGATCACCTTCGGCACGGCAGCGACCACCTCGGTGAACTCGGTGAACGGCGCCAGCACGGTCGCGCTGTGCGGCAGGCGCGGCACCAGCTTCACGATCACCTCGGTGGCCAGCGCCAGGCTGCCTTCCGAGCCGACGATGAGCTGCGTCAGGTCGTAACCGGTGGAGACCTTGGCGATCCGGCCGCCGGTGCGGATCAGCTCGCCGGTCGGCAGCGCCGCCTGCAGGCCGAGGATGTTGTGCCTGGCCACGCCGTACTTCACCGCGCGCATGCCGCCGGCGTTGGTGCCCACGTTGCCGCCGACCGATGCGGACTGCTCGCCGGGGTAGACCATGTAGGCCAGGCCGTGATCGGCGGTGGCCTTGTCCAGCTCGTCCAGCGTGACCCCGGGCTGCACCACGGCCACGTGATTGACCGGATCCACCTCCAGCACCCGGTTCATGCGCTCGAACGAGATCACCAAACCGCCGTCCACCGGCCGGGCGGCCGCACTCAGCCCGGTGGCCGACCCACGTGCGGTCACGGGGATGCGCAGTTCCGTGGCCGTGGCCAGCAGCTTGGCGACTTCCTCCGCCGTGCCGGGCTTGGCCACGTAGGCCGGCTTGGCCGGCTCGACCTGCAGCGTCTCGTCGTGCCCGTAGTCCTCGCCGACGTCGTCGCCGGTCAGCAAGTTGTCTGCCCCCACGACCTCCGCCAGCCGGGCCTTGGCGTCGGTCTCGATCGTGCTGGACACCACGAACCACCTCGTCCTTCTCGCAGGCTGTGAGCGCGGGATGCCCCCGACCCTAGCGGCCGGGGGCATCCCGCGGAAGATGAAACTTGTTCACTTGTACAAGACGGCCCGCCTGGTGATCACTCGGCGCGCCGGAACGACAGGGTTTCTCCTTCCACGCCGCGCAGCCAGAGGTCCTGGGCGGCCGCGGCCATCTCGTCCAGTCCTTCGACGATGGTGGCGAAAACATTGCCGGGAACCCAGCCGACGTCGCCGTTGAGCAGCAGGTTGTTGCGGCCGTAGAAGATCGCCAGGTCGGTGGCTCCTTCGGCGTTGTGCGCCGCACTGCCGGCGTCGTAGCCGTAGGCCGGGTTGCCGATCTCCCACGGCTCGAACCCGAAATACACCACGTCCCCTGGGATGGGGGTGACGGTCGGGTTCTCCCGGCCGGGCGGTGGATCGGCGAACGGCTTGACCAGCGTGTAGACCTCGTTGCGGGCGTACTTGGCGTGGTAGGCCTGCCCGCTTTGCGGCAGCGCGTTCCACACCGCCTCGCAAGTCCGCGGGGCTTCGTGGTCCAGCAACGCCGCGCGGCAGTTGACGCCGCGTTTGTCCAGGCTGATGGTGATGTACCTGGTCACGCCGTCACCTCGGCGACGACGTCCTGCCAGATGCTCAGCGCCTCGTCGATCTGCTCGCCGTTCACCACCAGTGCGGGGATCATCCGGACCACCTGGCCCCATGCCCCGCAGGTGAGCAGCAGCAGGCCCTTCTTGGCGGCGAGCTGCTGCGCGGCGGCTGGGGTCTTGCCGTCCGGCTCGCCGTCGGGCGTGACGAATTCCGAGCCGACCATCAGGCCGAGGCCGCGCACGTCGCCGATCGCGGGCGTCTTGTCGGCAACGGCGCGGGCGCCGTCCAGCAAGCGCCTGCCCTGCTCGGCCGCGTTGGCGACGAGGTCTTCCTCGTGGATGACATCCAGCGTGGCGAGCGCGGCGGCGCAGGCGACGGCGTTGCCGCCGTAAGTGCCGCCCTGGGAGCCGGGCCATGCCTTGCTCATCAGCTCGCGGGACGCGGCGATGGCCGACAGCGGGAAGCCGCTCGCCAGGCCCTTGGCGGTGATGACGATGTCCGGGCGGACGCCGAAGTGCTCGTGTCCCCAGAACTTCCCGGTCCGGCCGAAGCCGGTCTGTACCTCGTCGACGATCAGCAGGATGCCGTGGTCGTCGCAGCGCTGCCGCAGGCCGGCCATGAACTCGGCGTTGGCCGGGACGTAGCCGCCCTCGCCGAGAACCGGCTCGACGATCATCGCCGCTGTGTCGGCGGGGGAGGACATGCTCTGCAGCACGTAGTCCAGCTCGCGCAGGGCGAACCTGGTGGCGGTGGCCTCGTCCCAGCCGTAGTGGAAGGCGTAGGGGAACGGTGCGAAGTGCACGCCCGCCATCAGCGGGGCGAAGCCGGAGCGGAACTTCGTGCCGCTGGTCGTCATCGAGGCCGCGGCGACGGTGCGGCCGTGGAAGCCGCCGTGGAAGGCGATCACGTTCGGCCGGCCGGTCGCCTGGCGGGCCAGGCGCAGCGCGGCTTCCACCGCCTCGGATCCCGAGTTGACGAAGAACAGCGTGTCCAGGCCGCTGGGCAGCACCTCCCCGAGGCGCTCGGCGAGTTCCATCAACGGCCGGTGCATCACGGTGGTGTACTGCGCGTGGATGATCTTGCCGATCTGTTCCTGGGCCGCGGCCACGACTTTCGGGTGGCAGTGGCCCGTGCTGGTGACGCCGATGCCGGACGTGAAGTCCAGATGACGAGTGCCGTCGGTGTCGTACAGGTACACACCTTCGCCGTGGTCCACGACGACCGGTGTTGCCTGCTTGAGCAGCGGTGAAAGCTCGGACACGGAGGTGCTCCTGGTTCGTTGTGGGGATCGCCCGTCGACAGGTCTTCCGGCTCTTGTCGATTGTCGACAATGTCCCTAGCATGACTGTCGCGCGCCCCGGAAGCAAGTGGCCCGATCGGAGGCACGGGGCAGTGGAACACCAGCCGGTGAACCCGGCCGTCCTGGCAGGAGTAGTCATGACCGCAGCACCCACCGAGTCCGCTGTCGTCGACAACGTCGCGAAGGACCTGTTCATCGGTGGACAGTGGCGCAAGGCCACCGGTGGCAGGACGATGCCGGTGCACGACCCGTCCACCGGCAAGGTCTTGTGCGAAGTCGCGGATGCTGCTCCGGAGGACGGCATGGCGGCGCTGGATGCCGCGGTCGCCGCGCAGCCGTCGTGGGCCAAGTACCCGCCGCGCGAGCGGGGCGAGATCTTGCGCCGGGCGTTCCAGCTGATCATCGACCGCACCGAGGAGCTGGCGCTGTTGATGACGCTGGAGATGGGCAAGCCGCTGGCCGAGTCGCGCGCCGAGGTCGCATACGCCGCCGAGTTCTTCCGGTGGTTCTCCGAGGAAGCCGTGCGGATCGAGGGCGGGTATGCGGTGGCGCCGAACGGCAAGGGCCGGTTCCTGATCCATCGCCAGCCGGTCGGCCCGGCGCTGCTGATCACGCCGTGGAACTTCCCGATGGCCATGGGCACCCGCAAGCTGGGCCCGGCCATCGCCGCGGGGTGCACGTCGGTGATCAAGCCGGCCGAACAGACGCCGTTGTCGATGCTGGCGCTGGCCGAGATCCTCGCCGAGGCCGGGCTGCCGGACGGCGTGGTGAACGTGGTGACGACCAGTGACGCGGGCGGTGTGATGGAACCGCTGATCCGGGACGGCCGGGCGCGCAAGCTGTCGTTCACCGGCTCGACGGAGGTCGGGCGGAAGCTGCTCGAGCAGTGTGCCGACAAGGTGCTGCGCACCTCGATGGAGCTGGGCGGCAACGCACCGTTCATCGTCTTCGACGACGCGGACCTGGACACCGCGGTGGAAGGCGCAATGCTGGCGAAGCTGCGCAACATCGGCGAGGCCTGCACCGCGGCCAACCGGTTCTACGTGCAGCGCGGGGTCGCCGACGAGTTCGCGCGGCGGCTCACCGAGCGGATGGCGGCGCAGCCGATCGGCCGCGGCACCGAGGAGGGCGTGGTGATCGGCCCGCTGGTCGACGAAGCCGCGGTGGAGAAGGTCGACATGCTGGTGGCTGATGCGGTCGAGCGCGGCGCGAAGGTGCTGACCGGCGGGGCGCCGCTGGACGGGCCCGGGCACTTCTACCCGCCGACGGTGCTGTCCGACGTGCCGCAGGGGGCGCGGCTGGCGCGCGAGGAGATCTTCGGCCCGGTCGCCCCGATCCACGTTTTCGACACCGAGGAAGAGGTCGTCGCCAAGGCCAACGACACCGAGTACGGTTTGGTCAGCTACGTGTTCACCCAAGACATCGACCGCGCGCTGCGGGTGTGCGAGGCGCTGGAGACCGGCATGGTCGGGCTGAACCAGGGCATCGTGTCCAATCCGGCGGCCCCGTTCGGCGGTGTGAAGCAATCGGGCATCGGCCGCGAAGGCGGCACGGTGGGTATCGACGAGTTCCTGGAGACCAAGTACATCGCCATCGCCGTGAAGTAGCCGCGGCAAGACGCCCGCACGATCGGACACGGTGGCGTGGCCGCGCTCTGGCATGGTCACGGCGCGAGGTAGCCGGATCGGGGAGGTCGTAACCGCTCGGTCGGGGATCTCATGCGAGACCGTGAAACGGCCTCGTTCGACGCCGGCGCGTACTTGGCGTTTGTGCGTGATCACCGAACGCATGAGAAGGTGCGACTCCTTCGCTCCGGGGCGAAGGGTGAGGAATGCCGGTCTCGTACAGAGAAGTCGCTGTCCTCTTCGGTGAGTTCGAGAAGTCGACCGTCCGGCTCGAGTGCCAGCAGACCTACAAGATTCCCGATGAGCAGGAGGATCTGCGTCGGTATCGGCCGGAGAGCCGAAGCTGCCCGGACCGAACGGCAGGACCGAACAGTGAATGGCACGAACTGATCCGGGCTCGCCGCGCCGAGGGCAAGGTCATGCAGCGCCTCGAAGTGGCCCGGCGTCCGTTCACGCCCGGGTAGCGATCCACAACCCGCACCTGGCGGGGGTGATCTTGCGGCTGTGCAACGTGCTCGAGGACGCGCACCACCTCGGCGAGTTGCCGCCGCTCCCGTTGCTGGCCGAACTGGGGAAGTATCTGCAGGCGCTGGCTGGGTTGGTTCACGCCCTGGGTGCGCAGGGGCGTGTGGTGTCGTCGCGGCACGAGGCAGCGCATCCCGGTTGCGCCTAACCTGAGATGTCGACGCCGTCCTTCGGCACATCGGGCGGGGCCGAGTACAGGCTGGTACCGGGCGCGAGGCGGTTGATCGCGTCCTCCATGTGCGCCTCGAGCAGTGCCAGTGCTCGTTCCTCGTCGCCCGCTTCGATGGCGTCGACGATCGCGGTGTGCTCGGCGACCCGGTCGGCGGGGCTGTGGCCGGTACGTTGCAGCGCGGCCAGGCACATCCGGGTCTCGATCAACAGCGTGCTGGCCATCCTGGCCAGCCTGCGGCTGCCCGACAGCGCCACCAGCTCCTCGTGGAACCGCAGGTCGGCGCGGCTGACCGCGGACGGATCACCGTCGTCGGCGGCGCCCGCCATCTCCGCCAGCACCTCCCGCAGCCGCTTGGCCGCCTTCTTCGGGTCGGACCGGATGATGCGGATCAACGCGGCGCGTTCGATCGCCGCGCGGGCGGCGTAGATGTCGTAGACGTCACCCGGTTCCAGCTCGATGACGAACAGCCCGCGATGGCGCTCGCTGCGCAGCAGACCCTCCGACACCAGCCGCTGCATGGCCTCCCGCAGTGGCCCCCGGGAGACCTGGAACCGGGCCGCCAGCTCGGCCTCACCGAGCTGCGTACCGGGCTGCAGCGCGCCGGTCATGATGGCTTCGCGCAGCTGCCGGGCGATGATCGCGGCGGTGGATTCCCGGCTGATCGGCTGGACATCCGGCATGTTCACCGAAACAACGCTCCCAACTGCTCGGCGCGCTGCGGCAACCCCGCCAGGCGCAGGCCTTCCCACACCGTGACCTGATTCGCGGTCAGCACCGGTTTCCCGATGCGCTCTTCGATTGTCGGGACGACCCTCAGCGTGTGCATCGCCGTGTCCGGAATCAGCAGCGCGTCCGCGTCCGGGTGGTCGTTCGCCGCCGCCAGCGCGACCACCTCGTCCGGCCGGAGCCGGCCGACCTCCGCGGCCGTGTCGATGCCTGCGGACGTCCGCGAGACGACCTTCAGGCCGTGATGGGACAAGAACTCCTCGAACAGGGCGGCGATGTCTTCGGGATAGCTCGCCGCTACTGCCACTCGCCGCACCCCGAGCGCCTGGGCGGCGTTGGTGAACGCGAAGGACGTGCTCGACGCCGGGACCCCCGCGGCTTCGCTCAGCTTGCGCGCCTGCTCGGCTGCGCCATCCGGCCGGTAGACGAAACTCCCGCTGGTACACGCCCACACCACGGCCGTGGGGGAGTGCTTGGCCAGCTTGGCCGCGCCGTCGGCCAGCTTGGCAGGCGAGCCGAGGTCCATCAGCTCCGCCACGGCGTGCAGGTCGGTGCCGTAGATGTGCTCGACCACCAGCTTCGCCGCGCTTGCGGTCCCCTCGAGCAACTGCTCGGCATACGGATAGTCGTCCTCGGCGGCGTGGTCGGGATAGATGAAACCGATCGTGTGCACGGTGCTCCCTGACGTCTGGGCGTCCGCAGGCGCGGATTGTTGACAATCATACGAACCGCTCCTAGCGTGTCAACGTGCCAGAAACTCCTGTCGTGACCGTGCTGTGCGGCGACGACCAGCCGCGGGGAATGGCCGAGGTCGAGCGGCTCGCCGAGGTCCGTTACGTCCGGGCCGACGGGCTGCGTGACGCTCTGGCGGGCGCAGACGTGCTCTTCGTCTGGGACTTCTTCTCCCCGGCGGTCCGTGCGGCCTGGCCTGCGGCGGACAAGCTGCAGTGGGTACATGTGGCGAGCGCGGGGGTCGACGCGATCCTGTTCGACGACCTGCGCGACAGCGACGTCGTGCTGACCAACTCCCGCGGGGTGTTCGACGACGCCATCGCCGAATACGTCCTCGGGCTGGTGATCGCATTCGCCAAGGACTTCCCCCGCACGCTGCAGCTGCAGCGCGAACGTCGCTGGGAGTGGCGGGAGACCGAACGGGTCGGCGGGCGCAAGGCACTGGTCGTCGGTACGGGCCCGATCGGCGCGGCCATCGCACGTCTGCTGCGAGCCGTCGGCATCGAGGTCCGCGGTGCCGGCCGGAGAGCCCGCGAGGACGATCCCGACTTCGGCATCGTGCACTCCTCGGCGGAACTGCCGGACCACGTGGGCTGGGCCGATTTCGTCATCGCCGTCCTGCCGCTGACCGACGAGACCCGCGGCATGTTCGACCGCAGGGTGTTCGCCGCGATGAAACCCACCGCCCGGTTCATCAACGTCGGCCGCGGTGAGCACGTCGTCACCGAGGACCTGATCGCCGCGTTGCGGGCGGGGGAGCTGGCCGGTGCCGCGCTGGACGTCTTCGACCAGGAGCCGCTGCCGTCGGAGAGTCCTTTGTGGACGATGGAGAACGTCGTCGTGTCGCCCCACATGTCCGGTGACACGGTCGGCTGGAAGGACACCCTCGCCCGGGTGTTCGTGGCGAACTTCCGGCGCTGGATCGCGGGCGAGCCGCTACACAACGTCGTGGACAAGAAGCGAGGCTACGTACCGACGGGAGGAAGCAGATGACCACCGCGACCGCGCTGGCCGCCGAGTACGCGCAGGGCACGCTGTCACCGGTCGAGGCCACGCAGGCCGCGCTGGAGGCCATCGAGAAGCGAGACGGCGAGCTCAACGCCTACTGCCTGGTGGACGCCGACCAGGCGCTGGCACAGGCCAGGGAATCGGAACGCCGCTGGCGGTCGGGTGAGCAGCGCAGTCCGCTGGACGGCGTGCCGTCGTCGGTCAAGGACGTCTTCCTCACCAAGGGCTGGCCAACGCTGCGCGGCTCGCTGTGCATCGACCCGGACCAGCCGTGGGACGTCGACAGCCCGGTGATGGCGCGCATGCGGGAAGCCGGCCTGGTCGTGCTGGGCAAGGTCACCACCCCGGAGCTCGGCTGGAAGGCCACGACGGACTCGCGCCTGTGCGGCGTCACGCGCAACCCGCACGACCCGAGCAAGACCGCGGGCGGCTCCAGCGGCGGGAGTGCCGCGGCCGTGGCAGCCGACATGGGCGTGCTGTCGGTCGGCACCGACGCCGGTGGCTCGGTACGCATTCCTGCCTCGTTCTGCGGTGTCGTCGGCTTCAAACCGACTCACGGCCGAATTCCGCTGTATCCGGCGAGCCCGTTCGGGGCGCTGGCGCACGCCGGTCCGTTCGCGCGCACGGTCGACGACATCGCGCTGATGATGGACGTCCTGGCGCAGCCCGACCCCCGCGACCCGACCTCACCACCGTCGATGGACGAGACGTTCGCGGAGGCGGTGGCGCGGGACGTCAGCGGGCTCAAGGCAGCGTTCTCGCCCACGCTCGGCTACGTCGACGTGGACCCGGAGATCGCCGGGGTCGCCGCGGATGCGGTGCAAGCCGTCCGGGAATCCGGCATCGCCGTCGACGAGGCCGACCCGGGCTTCGCCGATCCGGCCGACGCCTTCGAAGTGCTGTGGGCGTGCGGGGCGGCGAAGGCGCTGAGCGCGTTTCCGCCCGGCGCGCGGGAGAAGGTCGACCCCGGGCTGGGCAAGATCTGGGATCTGGGCAGGACCTTCTCGGCGGTGGACTACCTGACCGCCAACGAGACCCGGGCGGCGCTGGGCATCCGCATGGGCGAGTTCCACACCCGCTACGACGTGCTGATCACCCCGATGATGCCGGTGCGCCCGTTCGAGGCCGGGCACGACGTCCCGCCGGGCGGGCCGTACACCAAGTGGTGGCAGTGGACCGGGTTCACCTACCCGTTCAACATGACCCAGCAGCCCGCGATCAGCCTGCCGATCGGGCGCACCTCGGACGGGCTGCCGGTGGGGCTGCAGATCGTCGGTCCGCGGCACGCCGACGACGTGGTGCTGGCATTCGCGCGGCACGTGGAGCAGGTGCTGGCCGGGCAGGCAGCCCGGTAGCCCGGGTCGTGCCTGCAGGCCGCCGATGCGCATCGCGCAGGCGGCCAGCCGTGGTGGTGCCGCAGGCATGCGTCAGGCGAGCAGGCGCCCCCAGCGGCGCGGCTGATCAGCTCGCCTTCAGCACCTGCTGGATGAACTCGGCGATGTGCCCGACGGCCAGCCGGACTTCCGGCGTCGGCGCCAGCACCGGGAAGGCGTGCACCTGGCCGCGCCAGACCTCCAGCTTGCACTCGGCGCCTGCCGCCCACAGGGCCTCGGCCATCGCTTCCGCGTCCGCCAGCAGCACCTCGGTCTCCGCCGCCATGATCAACGTGGGCGGCATGCCGGTCAGGTCCGCCCGGACCGGGGAGATCGGCGGCCCCTGGCCGTCCGGGTCGGTGGACCACAGCTCGGCCGCCTTGCTGAGGTGCTTGGCCAGGATGTAGGTGTCCTTGCCCCAGTTGGCGTGCTTGCTCCGCGCCTGGCCTTCCAGGTCGGTCACCGGGCTCAGTGCGACCAGGCCCGCGGGCAGCGGCAGGCCCTCGTCGCGGGCCTTGAGCGCCGTCGCGAACGTCAGGTACCCGCCCGCGGAGTCGCCGGCGAAGACGATGCGCTCGGGCCGCAAGCCGGTGCCGAGCAGGTGCCGGTAAGCCGCCAGGCAGTCCGCCACGGAGCCGTTGATCGGTGTGCTGGGCAGCTGCCGGTAGGCGACCGAGAACGCGGGAACCTTGCTGCGCTTGGCCATGGCGGACACGGCAGGCCGGTGCGTGTTCAGCCCGCCGGAGAAGAATCCGCCGCCGTGGAAGTACAGGATCGCCGCGTCGTCGACCGCGCCCTCGGGCCGCAGCCACTCGGCCTCGAATCCGTCCAGCTGTACCGGTGTGACGGTGATACCGCGCGGCATGCGCTTGCGCCGCCCGGCGTGTGCGTCCCACTGCTCGGCGGCCCGCAGCACCTTCGGGTGCGTGATCGGAACGAATCGGCCGACCGTGCGGCCGAACAGCCAGAACGTCGCGTACAGCACGCGTGAGTGCAGGCTCAGGCGCGGCGGCCGGGTTGCTGCCTGTGTCATCGCCACCTCCGGATACCCACGGTATCTCAATTGGGCGGGTCCGGACGCATGACGCGAGTCAGGCCACAGGCTGGTCCGGACGCATGCCCCGAGTCAGGCCGCAGCCGGAGCACGACGGCGGCGGCTCACAGCACCGTGGCGCCTTACAGCACCGCCGTGGCTCACTACACCGCCGCGGTTGACAGCACCGTGGCTGCTCACGGCACCGCGGCGGTTCACGGCACCGTGGCCGTTCACAGCACCGCGGCGGTTCACGGCACCGTGGCGCCTTACAGCACCGCCGCGGCTCACAACACCGCCGCGGTGAGTTCTTCCAGCGCGGTGTCGAGGTGCAGCAACATCCGCTGCAGGTGCGGTACGGACCGGCGGCAGCCGACGATGCCGAACCCGATCTGGTCGTCGTAGCTGGTCATGGTGATGTTGACGGCCTGGCCGTCCAGGCAGATCGACGCCGGGTAGATGCCGTCCAGCTGCGCGCCGTTGAAGTACATCTTCTGGCGCGGGCCGGGCACGTTGGAGATCACCAGGTTGAACGGCGGCTTGGTGTGGTCGGCGATCCCGGGGATGGGGGACAGGCCGAGCGGGGCGACGTTCACCGCCGACAGCAGCAGCACCTGCAGCGGGGTCAGCTCCGAGAACAGCCGCTTGCCCTCCCGCATCGAGTGGCTGACCACTTCCAGCCGTTTCGCCGGGTCGGCGACGTCCGTCCCCAGCCGGCACAGCAGAGCGCCGATCGCGTTGCCGCCGCGCTCGGCTCCTTCGCTGGCGCGCAGCGACACCGGCACCATCGCGGTCAGCGACTGGTCGGGCAGTGCCCGGTGCTCGATCAGGTAGTCGCGCAGCGCACCCGCGCACACGGTCAGCACGACGTCGTTGATGGTGCACCCGGCTGCCTTGCCGATCTGCCGGAAGGCCTCGATCGGCCAGGACTGCGCGGCGACGCGGCGCGCCCCGCCAATGGAGACGTTGAACATCGTCCGCGGCGCCTGCAACGGCAGGGTGATCGACTGCTCGCGCCGGATCTCGTTCACCGTCTTCAGCGTGGCGGGGCCCAGTCCGGCCAGCTCGCCGGCGATGCCACGCACGCGGTCGAGCAACGAGCGCTGCTGCGGTGGTTTCGACCGCTTGGGCGGCTTGAGCGACCACCACATCTCGCAGTCGCGGGCGTCGGGGTCGGGCGTCAGCGACAACTGCATGTGCCGCAGCGCGGAGACCCCGTCGAGCATGGCGTGGTGGATCTTGGTGTAGATGGCGAAGCGGCCGTCGTTCAGCCCTTCGATGAAGTGCGTCTCCCACAGCGGACGGTGCCGGTCGAGCAGCGTGCCGTGCCAGCGGGAGGTGATCTCCAGCAGCTCCCGCACCCGGCCGGGAGTGGGCAGCGCGGAGCGGCGCACGTGGTAGCTGAGGTCGAGCTCGGTGTCCTCGGTCCAGGCGAGCTGCCCGAGCGAGTTCACCGGCCCGGCGGGCCGCTGCCGGAACAGCGGCCTGACCTCGGACTTGTCGATCAGGTCGCGGTACAGCTGGGCGACGTAGTCGTCGCCGGCGCCCTCCGGTTTCCGGAACAGCTGCAGCCCGCCCACGTGCATCGGGTGCTCCCGCGACTCGATGAGCAGGAACATGGAATCGGTCACCGGCATGAACTTCACGTCGCCGCCACCCTCTTTCGCACGTGCGGTGCTTCGAGCCTACGGGCCATGCGCGCAGAGCACACGGCATCTCACACGTTTCGCTCAGGAATCGTCGGCGACGCAGGGGACGGGGCGAGGGCGTCCGAGGGGAGTCCCGGCCGTGTCGGCTTCTCGCAGGGTGCGAGACCGCCTGGTCCGCAAGGGCTGGATCGGCGACGACCCGGTCGGCTCGCGCAGAGTGCGAGACCGCGCCTGATCCACCTCCGCTGAGGACCCATCGGCCAGTGCTCACGTGCAGGATGCGAGAACGGATCGTGGGCGGCAACCCGGCCGGTTCCGCGCACGCAGAGTACGAGCCACCCGTGTGCGAGCAGGAGAGCGGCGTTGCTTTAGTTCTGTGGTGTCCGGGGTGTGGGGCCGCCGTTGTGTGGGTGAGCGGCGCCTCTTCAGTTCCGTGGCGTCCGAGGTGCAGAGCCGCCCTTGTGTGAGCAGGAGAGCCGAGGGGCTCTACCGGTTCCTCGCATGCAAGGGCGGGCCGCCGCGCCACTTCACCGCCGCCGGGGAGCCGTTGGCCAGTTCTCCCGCGCTGGGTGCAAGAAGCCGCGGACGCGGGGTGCTGGAAGTAGCGCGGCACCACGTCGGACAGCGCCGAGGACGCCGCCGATCGGCAATTGGGGGTTGCTGGTCGCCGTGTCCGTGGGGCTGGTGTGATCAGTGCGTGGGGGAGGTGCGGGGCTGCCACGGCAGCGTGGGGTTCGCTGGGCCACCGCGGCAGCCCGAGCGGGTGCGCGGCAGAGAACCATCGTGGTCAGCGCGTGGGCGTGCGACCGTCCGGTTGCGCCGGTCCCGGCCCCGGTGACCACCAGCCGGGGTGCACCTCCTGGCCGCGGATGATCTGCGGCTCCGCGCCGCGCTCCAGCGGGCGGACCTGCAGCAGCTGGCCCCACGACTGCTTGGGGTCGCCGCGCAGGAAGCTGGGGATCTCCGGCATGTCGGCGACGGTTTCCAGGTAGCCGATCGGGCCGCCTCCGTTGCTGCCTGCCCAGCCGGCTTCGTGGGCCAGCAGCCCGGCGGTGATCCGGTAGCGCGGCATCTCCGCGATGCCGTCCCGCACCTTGGGCAAATCGACGCACGGATACACGAACGACGTCGGCCAGTCCATGTAGACCGGCTTGTCCCGCAGGCGCAGGGTGAGCGTGGTCAGCTCCGGCACCCGCGGCGCGGACAGGGCGATCCAGCCGTCCTCGGTGAGGTTGGTGTCGTCGGCGACGATGCGCACCGCCCGGACTTTCGCGTCGATGCCCTGTTGGGAGATCCGGGAGTCCTCCCACCGGGTGGCCGCGGTCGGCGGGATCGGCATCGGCCGCCGCTCGACCACCTTGAAGCCCTTCTTGGTGGGCACACCGTACTCCGCGGCCATCTTCAGTCCGGGCGCCAGCCCGCCCGCCACCGAGACGACCAGCTGCTTGTCGAAGTCCTTGGGGCTGATCTTGAACCACTGGGTGCGCAGCTGGCCGGCGGCGCCCTGCGGGTTCCGGTAGCTGCTCCACATCGGCACGTTGTTCTCGGCGAAGTCGTGCGGCGGCGAGTTCAGCGGGTCCTGCTCGCCGACCGACCGGGTGTGGAAGCCGGTCAGGCTCATGCCGTTGTCGTTGTCCGGCGGTGGAAGCGGGTCGGACTTCTTCTTGTCCTTCTTGCGCTCCTTCTCCGGCTCCTTCTCCGGCGCGGTCTGCTGCAGGTGCGGCGGATGCTCCGGCAGGACGTTCGACGCGGGCGCGCGCTCCACCAGCACGTGGTCGGACAGGTTGCACGTGTCGCCGAAGAGGTGATCGATGTTCGCTGCGGCGAGGCTGTAGCTGCCGCGCTGGTTGACCGCCGCGGTGGCGACCGTGGCGAACTCCCACAGCGCGACCAGGCCGCACACGATGGTCAGCGACGCCGAGCTGAGTGCCAGCGCGCGGGAGCGGCGGTCGGACGTGGTGCGCTTGCCGCGCTTGGGCGGCTGGAACCGCACGTTCTGCACCCAGGCCACCGCGGCGGCCACGACCGCGCCGACCACCAGCAGCGTGGCGACCTTGACGCCGGCGATCTCCGGGGCGGTGTCGGCCCACGGCACGCCGAGCTTGGAGACGAACCAGTACGAGTTCGGCCCGGTGGTGGCCAGCGCCGCGACCACCAGCAGCCCGGCCAGGAAGGCGTTGCGGTTGCGGTTCGACCGCAGCACCGACGAGCTGGTGGCCAACGCGGTCAGCGCCGCCATGGCCGATCCCACCGCGGCGAACGCCCCGAAGTGGTGCGTCCACTTCGTCGGGGTCAGGGCGAGCAGCAGGAAGAACAGTGCCGTGGTGCCGATGAGCCGCCGGGACGGGCCGAGCGCGGCGCCCGGAATGCGTCCGCGGCGCAGCATGACCACCAGGCAGGTGGCGACACACAGCACGATCAGCAGGACCGGGAAACGCCTGGTCAGCGAGTCGTCGCCGGAGTTGCCGCCGCCCCCGAACAGCAGGTCGTAGCGGGAGAACTCCTGGAACCACGCCAGGCTCGGCCCGACCTGGTTGCGCAACCTGGTGGCCTCCACCACCGTGGCGAACGTCTGGTCGGCGAACACGACGAACAGCACCGCGAACCCGGCGGCGCCGATCGGGGCCAGCACGGTCACCCAGCCCGCTTCGGCGCGCTGCTTGAGCAGCCGCCACAACGGCCGGGCGGCCACGATGAACGGCGCGACGGCGATCAGCCCGGTCGGGGTCGCCGCCAACGTCAGCGCCGCGGCGATCAGGCCGAGGCACAGCGGCAGCAGGCGGCGGGTCACCAGGGTGCGCTCCACGGCGGCGATGGCCAGCAGCGAGCCGACCGCGGCGACCGGCTCCGGCCGCACCCCGTTGTTGAACGGCATCCACCACACCAGGAAGACCGCGGCGGCGGCCCACGCGGCGGCCTTGGAGTGGCGCACCTGGTTGCCGAGGCGGGGCAGGATCTCCCGGCTGATCAGCAGCCAGGCGATGACCGCGAGCACGAACGACGGCAGCCGGATCCACGGCGGCACCGTGGACACCTCGGTCATCAGCTCGGTGAGGTGGTAGAACCAGCCGAACGGCGCCTCGGCGACACCGAACCAGCGGTGGTAGTTGGTCAGGTAGCCGGCGTCCTCGGCCACCCTGGCCATGGACAGGATGTAGCCGTCGTCCGAGGTCACCGGGCCGATGAACACCCACAGTCCGAGCGCGCCGATGACCGTGAGGTCGCGCAGCGTCAGCTTCCACCAGCCGATCGGTGCCCACCGCGGCGCCCGCCTGGCGACCCGGGAATCCAGCCGGTTGACCGCGAGCAGACAGCCGAGCAGGGCCAGCACGCCGATCACCGTGACCAGCGTCTTCCACACCGTGGGCGACGACTGGTAGCGGGTGTCCGGCGTGATCGACACCTGCAGGCCGTCGATGGGGTCACGGTCGGCGGCGATGTCCGAGTAGACGCCGACCACGCGCGGCCGGACGTCGGAGGCCTCGTCGTACACCGTCGCACCGGCCACGGTGATCCTGGTGCGCTCGCCGGTGGAGGTGAAGCGGACGTCGCATCCGGACTCGGGGAGCGGCTGGCTGACGATCTGCTGCCCGCGGTTGACCACGGTGAGCACGTTGTTGTCGACGTCCATGTGCATGCCGACGCCGGTGTTGATCCGGGCTCGCGGCACCGTCGACAGCAACATGGCACGCGAGACCAGGGCGTCGTCCGCCGACTTGATCGTCGCGCACGGCACCGTCGCGTCGATTTCCAGCGCCCAGTAGCCGACCAGCGGCGTGTTGATCGCTTGCGTGCTGTTCGGCGCCGGCCATACGATCCGCGCGGTGTCCTGGATGATCGGCATGAACGGGATGGCCAGCGCGCACAGCGCACTGACGATGCCGAGGACCTTCGCGACGAGCCGCCAGCGTGCCGGTGACCAGCTGGGCAGCCGACGCCTGCCCCCCTGGCGGATGGCATCGGCAGGGGGCGCGTCCGTTTGCGGCTCCCCCACCTCGACAGCGGTTTGGGCGCCGTGACTCGCACCCGACATCGCAGTCACGCTAACGCACGGCCATGATCGGCTTGCCGTGGGCTCGGTGATCCCCGTGTCCGGTGGGGTGTGGTGAGCCGGGCGCTGGTCTGGCTGGTGTTCCGGCCGGTGATCCCCGCGCCAGGCGGGGCGTGGTGTCCGTGCCGTCCGTGCCGCCTGTCACAGAAGGGCAGGCGCGCGGGGAGCGCCGTCGCGACGTCCCGGCCCGGCATGGCAATCTCAGCGACATGACCGGCATGACCTCAGCTTCCTCGTCCCCGTTGGCCCTGGCGATCGACTTCGGGGGCACCAAGATCGCCGTCGGCGTCGTCGCGCCGGACGGCACCGTGGTGGATGCCACCGAGGTCCGCACACCCGCGGGCCAGGGCGCCGAGGCCATTGCCGCGACGTTGACCAAGGCGGCCGGGGACGTGCTTGCCGGGCCGCACGGGGCACGCGTCGCCGTGGTCGGGGTGTGCAGTGCGGGGCCGGTCGACGTGCGCACCGGGACCGCGAGCCCGCTCAACGTACCGGATTGGCGGGAGTTTCCGCTGATGGAACGGGTGGCCGCGATCGCGCCCGGGTTGCCGTCGGCGTTCGCGCTGGACGGGGTCGCGCTGGCCGCCGCCGAGCTGGCCTACGGCGGCGCCAAGGACCACCGGGACGCGTTGGTGATCACCGTGTCCACCGGTATCGGGGGAGGCCTGATCCTCGACGGCCAGGTCCGGGCTGGGCAGTCCGGCAACGCCGGCCACATCGGGCACCTCGTGGTCGACGTCGACGGCCCGGAGTGCGCGTGCGGCGGGCGCGGCTGCGTGGAAGCGATCGCATCGGGAACGTCGATCGCGCGGTGGGCGGTCGACAACGGGTGGCAGGGCGAGCCGGCGACCGCCGCCCTGGCCGAAGCGGCGCGCGCCGGGGACGAGCTGGCATTGGCCGCCTTCGACCGTGCCGCGCGCGCCTTGGCGGCAGC
Organism: Thermocrispum sp.; assembly: GCF_002919275.1. Lineage (NCBI taxonomy): Bacteria > Bacillati > Actinomycetota > Actinomycetes > Pseudonocardiales > Pseudonocardiaceae > Thermocrispum > Thermocrispum sp. Next base: position 80,608 of record NZ_PKFA01000043.1, read on the forward strand.
GATCGCGGGTACCGCCGCGCTGGCCGACATCGAGGTGGCTGTGCTCAGCGGGGGCGTGACCCAGGTCGGTGAGGTGCTGTTCGAACCGCTGCGCCGCCATCTCGCCGAGCACGCCGGGTTGTCCTACATCCGCGGTATCACCGTGGTGCCGTCGCCGCTGGGGCGGTCGGCGTGCCTGCTCGGGGCCGCCAGGCTGGCGTTCGCGGCACTGCCCGATCCAATCGCCTGACCCGGCCACGGCGTCTTCGTTGGCCGCCCAGCCGGGCCGGACGACCGGCGCACGACGAGGGCAGGGCGGGCGCACAGCGAGGGCGGACGGGCCGGTCACCGAGTCGGGTTCGCGCGCGCGGCCTAACCTGGTGCCGTGGCGTCCCGGCAGCGGCTGTGGGCAGGAACGACCCTGGAACAGCGGCGCGCGGCACGGCGTGCGGCGCTGCTGGACGCTGCGCTGGATCTGCTCGGCGAGCATGGTGGCGCCGGGGTGACGGTGCGGTCGGTGTGCCGCAGGGCGGGCCTGACCGACCGGTACTTCTACGAGAACTTCGCCGGCCGGGACGAGCTGCTGTCGGCACTGTTCCTGCAGGTGGCCGAGGAGCTTCAGCAGGCCATGGAGGCGACCACCCCGGCGGCGGGGAGCAGCCGCGAGGAGCAGGCGCGCGCGGCGGTCGACGCGCTCGTCTCGGTGTGCCTGGACGATCCGCGCAAGGGCCGCCTGCTGCTGGTCGAGCCGTTGTCGGATCCCGCGCTGAGCGGGGTGAGCATCGGCGTGGCGCCGACCTTCACCCGGTTGGTGCGCAGGCAGCTGCCGCCGGGGGCGAGCAAGAACGAGAGCGTGCTGACGTCGGTGGCGCTGACCGGCGCGGTGGCCACGCTGTTCTTCGGCTGGCTGTCCGGGACGTTGCCGGTCAGCCGCGAGGAGCTGATCGACAAGTGCGTGCGCACCGTCCTGCTGTTCTGGGGCGAGCGGCCGCGCGGCTGAGCCCGGTCCGTCGTCCGCGTCGTGGTGGACTTTCTTTGCCTTGCTGGCGGCCGACCAGTACGAGCCCGGCATCCGCCCTCGTGGTGAACTCCGCCGGGCGCCTGTTGACGCGCGTCGGCCCGGATCCTAAATTGACGACACTTGTCATCAGTCTGACGGAGGGATGCCCGTGCCGGGCAAGGAGGCAGCCATCGGACATTCCGGCGCTTCCGGTTCGCCGGGCAGCACGCACGGCAGCACCTTCCGGTCCCTGGCCGGCGTCGCCGATGATCCACGCGGGCTCCAACGAAGTGCAGATCACCCAGGTAGCGAGAGGGTTGCTGAACGGATGACCGAGCCGGACTACGTCACCCTGGTCAACAAGGCCGTGGAGCACACCATCCCGGTGGCGCACGCCATGGGCGCGCGGGTGGTCGAGGTGCGACCGGGGTTCGCCGCCGCGGAAGTGCCCATGGAGGGCAACGGCAACCACTTCGGCGTGATGTACGCCGGGGTGCTGTTCACCGTGGCCGAACTGCTCGGCGGGGCGATCGCGGTCGCCTCGTTCGACACCACCCGCTTCTTCCCGCTGGTGAAGGACCTGCGGATCAGTTTCCTCCGGCCGGCCAAGACGGCGGTGCGGTCGCAGGCCGCACTCGCCGAGGAAACGATCGCGGCGGTGGCCGAGGAAGCGGAGGCCAACGGCAAGGCCGACTTCGAGCTGGACGCCGAGCTGACCGACACCGAGGGCACGGTGGTGGCCAGGACGCACGGGCTGTACCAGCTGCGCCGACTCGGTTGAGGTGGCCGGTGTCGGCGGCGCCGCCCCGGCCCACGCGACGCGGTGGAGCAAGGCGGGTCAGAGGAAGACACCGTGCTCTGCCCAACGGCCAGGACGCCGACGGCATCCGGCCTGCCCGCCAGGTACCAGGGACATGCCCGACCGGGCCCAGATGAAGGTTCCGCGGTGCCATGGCGCTCACCGCACCGGTGGTGGCCGAGGAGAATCGCGGACAGCACGTGCCGCTCGGCTTCAAGTCCTGACGGCGGAGGCGGGCCGACGGCAGGAGCGGGGAGCGTGCTCTCGCCGGGCACAGGATGGCATCGGGGTGGGCAGCACCAGCACCGGGCAGGCGTGCGGAAACAGGGCGCTGACCGCGCACACCGTCACCCGGAACACCGGGCGTGCCGACACGGGCGAACCGGCATCCGGGCGCCCGGGCCGGAGCCGCTGGGCGTGACGGGACACCGCCGAGCGCCGCCAGGAAACGACCGACACGACAGGCAGGGACGAAACACCGTGGGTGAAGCGACGATCGGCATCGGAGTCATCGGCTACGCCTTCATGGGCCGGGCGCACTCGCAGGGGTGGCGCAGCGCGCGCAGCTTCCTGCGGCCGGCACTGGAACCCGAACTGGTGGCCCTGGCCGGCCGGGACGCCGAGGCCGTCGCCGACGTCGCGCGCCGGTTCGGCTGGAAGGACACCGAGACGGACTGGCGCGCGCTGATCGAGCGCGACGACGTGCACCTGGTGGACATCTGCACGCCGGGCGACACGCACGCCGAAATCGCCATCGCCGCACTGGCCGCGGGCAAGCACGTGTTGTGCGAGAAGCCGCTGGCCAACACCCTGGCCGAGGCGGAGGCGATGGCCGCAGCCGCGGAGCGGGCGCGCGCGAACGGCGTGCGCAGCATGGTCGGCTTCACCTACCGGCGGGTCCCGGCGATCGCGCTGGCCCGCAAGCTGGTCGCGGACGGCAGGATCGGCGAGATCAGGCACGTCCGGGCGCAGTACCTGCAGGACTGGCTGACCGATCCGCATGCTCCGTTGACCTGGCGGCTGCAGGTCGAGCGGGCGGGTTCCGGGGCGCTCGGCGACATCGGCTCGCACATCATCGACCTCACCCAGTACGTCACCGGCGAGCGGATCGTCGGCGTCAGCGCGACGGCCAGGACGTTCGTGCCGGAGCGTCCGCTGCCGGAGCCGGACGGCCACCGCACCGGCAAGGTCACCGTGGACGACGCGGTGGCGTTTCTCGCCCGGTTCTCCGGCGGTGCGATGGGCACGTTCGAGGCCACCCGGATGGCCAACGGCCGGAAGAACGCGCTGCGCATCGAGATCAACGGCTCGCGGGGCAGCCTGGCGTTCGACCTGGAGGAGCTGAACGTGCTGCGGTTCTACGACGGCACCGCGGGCGGCGAAGCCGGCTTCACCCGCATCCTGGTCACCGAACCGGAGCACCCCTACCTGGCCGGCTGGTGGCCGCCGGGGCACCTGCTCGGCTACGAGCACGGGTTCGCCCACCAGGCGGCGGACATGCTCAACGCCATCGCCGAAGGCACCGACCCGGAACCGTCGTTCGCCGACGGGCTCGCGGTGCAGCGGGTGATCGGCGCGGTCCAGGCAAGCGCAGCGCGGGACAGTGTGTGGACTCCGGTCGAGCAATCGACGCAGGTCGCCTGACGAAGCAGCCGATCATGGTGGTCACCCGGCAGTGGCGAACCCGTGGTTCGCCGAGTCGCGCGGCTGGCGGAGCGGCGGGGTTGCGACGGCCGGGAGGTCGCCGCGGCCACTGGCCGGCCTGCGAGCGGCACACCACGACCCGGCTGCTGGACTCCGTGGGCGCCCGGGCTGTCACACGCGGGCAGGCATTCCGGCGCTGACCTGAAATCCCGGTCGCACGGTGTGGCAGCGGGGCGCCGGGCGGACGGCGCGTTCGGCTCGGCCTTCAGCAACCAGTGAGCCGTCGAGCAGCGGAGATCCCCGCGCGCCGTGCTCGTCGCCGGGCCGTCGGCCGGAAAATCCCGGACCTCGCACACGCCGATGCGGTAGAAACCGCTGCATGATCGAGTGGACGTCCCCGTCGTGGGTGCAGGCGGCGACCGCCTGGCTGGACGAGCAATTGGCCGCGGCGGGGATGCGCCGCACCGGCGACGTCACGCAGCCGCACGTGAAGGCATGGGCCACGGCGCTGCGCGCGCCGACCGATCGGGGAGTGGTGTGGCTGAAGGCGGCCGGGCCCGGCACCGCGTTCGAGATCCGCCTCTACCCGGTGCTGCACCGGGCGGCGCCGGACAGCGTGCTGGCACCGATCGCGATCGACGAGCCCCGGGCGTGGATCGTGCTTCCCGACGGTGGCCCGACGCTGTTCCAGCAGACCGGCACGGATCAGGCCGCGCTCGTGCAGCGGATGACGAGCGCGGTGGCCGACTACGCCCGGCTGCAGCGGCAGGTCCAGCCGTCCGTGCCCGAGCTGCTGGACCGTGGCGTGCCGGACGCCCGGCCGGAGGTGATGCCGCAGCGGTTCACCGAGGCGGTGGAGTCGGTCGCGGAGTTCGCGCGCAGCAAGGCAGGCGAGGACCAGCGAGCCGCCTACGACCGGGTGCGCTCGATGCGCGGCGAGGTCGAGCGTTGGTGCGAACGGCTCGCCGCGTCGCGGGTGGGGATCAGCATCGACCACCACGACCTGCATCCGGGCAACATCCTGGGCGAGGAGGGCGAGCCCGCCCGCTTCTACGACTGGGGTGACGCGGTGGTCGCCCACCCGTTCTTCAGCATGTTCGTGCCGCTGAACTACGTCGACGCCGAAGGAGGCGGGGCTGCCGCGCTGCGACTGCGGGACGCCTACCTCGGCGAGTTCGCCGACCTGGCCCCGCCCGGGGCGTTGCGGCAAGAACTCGATCTCGCGTGCCGCCTCGCCAAGGTGGCGCGCACGCTGACCTGGCACCGGGCCTTGCAGCTGGCCGGCGAAGACCACAAATTCGCATCGGCTCCGCTGGAGACCTTGCTGTCGGTGGCGAAGCCCGCATACTTCTCGTGACTCGAAGGGGAAGGCCGCCCCCGGGGGGTGGGTTCCCGGGGGCGGCTTGGGGGCGTCTGTCCGAGACCATGCGAGGGCGGTGACTGGCCTCGGACCAGACACGAGCGCACCCGACGGTGGCCGGAAGGGGACGGCCACCGGCCGGCAGCGGTGCGTGGAGCCGCCCGCCGGGTGGTGCGTCGGGCCCTACCGTACGGGGCGCGCCCAGTGTGTGGCGGGATCGCAGGCTGGTAACCATGCGATCGTGCTACTCACACGGGCACTGTCGTGGGATCGGTTCACTCGGCCGAGGAAATCCCCCTCGTGCCCGCTCGATAGCGGCGACGACACGGTCCGTTTCCGACAGGCGGGTATGGCGAACAGCCTGGCGGACGGCACGACGTGCCTGCCCATCCGGCTCATCCGGGCCCGGACGGGTCGCGTCGGGATCGGCGCGTCAACTCCGGGTGGCCAGCAGCAGCTGCAGGTGGCAGCAAAGCCGCTCACGCGGATCGGCCAACGACAAGCCGCTGATTTCCGCTGCCCTGCGGACCCGGTGGCGCAAGGTGTTGGGGTGGATGTGCAGGCCCGCCGCCGCGGACCGGACGTCACCCATCGCGTCGAGATAGGCCAGCAGCGAACGGGCCAGCTCGGTTCCCTGGGCCGCATCGTGCTCCACCAGCGCGGTGACCGCGGGATCGCGCAGGTCCGGGTGCTCCTCGAGCAGTTTCAGCGTCTCGCCGAGAAGGACGTCCGCGCGGCGGTCGGTGATCGTGGCCACGTCGGTCTCGGGGGTGCGCGCCAGCGCGTCGAGCACCCGGTCGGCGTCCGCGCGCGATGCCGGGACCTCGGCCAGCGAGGGCACCGGGGCACCGACCCCGACCTGCACGGTCAGCCCCGACCTGCGGCGCAGCACCGCCACCACGTCGCGGGCCAGCGTGAGCAAGCCCGGTTCGGTGCGATCGGTACGCACCTCGGGCAGCACGGCGTAGACGCGTGTGCCGACGGTGCCGACCAGCGCCCCGTGCCGGAACGACGTCATGTGCACCGACACCGTGGTGGCCAGCTCGACACGGTGCAGTTCCAGCGTCGGACGGTCGTGCTGGGTGTCCCGGGCGGCGAACGCGGCGACCACGGCGGACACCGAGGAGTCCAGGCCGAGCTGGCCGGCCACCAGGTCCGCGCTGGCGGTCCCGTCGAGCAGGCCGGCCACCAGCTCGCCGCGCGAACGCCACGGCGCGCCACGGCGGCGCAGCAGGTGGACGGCGGCCAGCCGCGCGGCGCCGATCAGCGCGGACTCGGCGTGCTCGGAGAACGGCTGATCACCCTGCTGCACCCAGATCGAGCCCAGGTGCTGATTGCCCGCCCGGATGCCGACGGCCAGCCGCGCGCGGATGCCCAGGTCGGGATGTGCCTGGATCCGCAGCACCTCGTCGGACGTGCGCAGCCGGTGGTAGACGCCCCACTGCCGGAGCAGCTCGAGGTACGGCTCGGGTCCCTGCCAGCCCAGGATCGACAACCGCCGCAAGTCGTCCACCTCGTCGCCGGAGCGGGAGTAGGCGAGCACTCGCGGCGTGGTGTCCTCGATGCTCACCGCGCCACCGGTCAGCGCCGCGACCGACTGGGCGAGGGCGAACAGGTCCTCGGTCGGCTCCGGTCCCGGCTCGCCGTCGTTGTGCACCGCGAAGCTGTCCAGCACCTCGCGCACGACGGCGGCCAGCTGGTCCCACCGGACTTGCGGCCGCACGGTGAGCAGCGCGATCCCGGCGTCTTCTGCGGCCTCCCGCACGTCCGGCTCGCCTGCCGGGCTGGTCTTGACCGCGGCCGCGGCCGCGCCGTGCTGGCCGGCGGTTCGCACCGCACGGGCCGCTTCCCGGCCGCGTGCCCCGATGACCAGCACCAGCTCGTCCCGGTAGCTGCCCGGTTCGTCGTCCGGATCGAGGATGGCCAGTCCCCGGATCGGGGTGTGCGGATCCCCGGCCTTCAGGTCCATCAGCGATGCGCCGACGGCGAGGAGAAGGCGGCTCAACTCGACGGACATTGTTCGACCCTACAACTCGGCTCGTCCAAGACTGTCCGCGCGGACAATCCGTCATCCGGCGGAATTCCCTACCGTTCGGTCAGGCATTGCTCGTCGGTGAGGAGAGACCATTGTTGCGAGCTGGGCTCATCGCGGCTTCCCGGTCCCGGGTGCTGCGCGGCGTCGCCGAACGATCGTCGCTGGTCCGTCCCGTGGTCGACCGGTTCGTCGCCGGTGTGGACGCTCCGACGGCGGTCGCCACGGTCCACCGCATCGCCGGCGGGCGGCTGGTCACGCTGGACCTGCTGGGCGAGGACACGCGCGACCGGCAGCAGGCCGAACGGACCGCGCAGGCCTACCAACAGCTGCTGGCCCGGCTCGCCGACGAAGGCCTCACCGACCGGGTGGAGGTCTCGGTGAAGCTGTCCGCGCTCGGCCAGGCGCTGCCGCGGGACGGCGACAAGATCGCGCTGGACAACGCCAGGGGCATCTGTTCCGCCGCGGCTGCGGCGGGCACCACGGTCACCGTGGACATGGAGGACCACACCACCACCGACTCGACGTTGCAGATCGTCCGCGACCTGCGGGTGGACTTCCCGTGGGTTGGCGCCGTGCTGCAGGCCTACCTGCGCAGGACCGAGGCCGACTGCGCGGAGCTGTCCGGGCCGGGTTCGCGGGTCCGGCTGTGCAAAGGCGCCTACGACGAGCCGGCGTCCGTGGCTTACCGCACCCGACGCGAGGTCGACGCCTCCTACGTGCGGTGCTTGCGCACGTTGATGAACGGCGCGGGCTATCCGATGGTCGCCACCCACGACCCTCGGCTGATCACCATCGCCGAACACCTGGCCCGGCAATCCGGCCGCGGCCGGGGCGAGTTCGAGTTCCAGATGCTGTTCGGCGTCCGGGAGCAAGAACAACAGCGGCTCGCTCGCGCAGGGCGGCAGGTGCGTTCCTACGTGCCTTTCGGACGTGAGTGGTACCCGTATTTCATGCGGCGGCTGGCCGAGCGTCCGGCCAATCTGGCATTCTTCCTGCGCTCCTTCGTCAGTACCACCTGATCGACTGACCGAGAGGACGTCCCATGTCGATGATCTCGCAATTGCGGTCGGACATCCTCCGCCGCAAACCGCTCGAGCACATCGAGGAGGTCGAGGGCGGAGGGCTGCGCCGCACCCTCGGGTTGTGGCAGCTCACCGCGATCGGTGTCGGTGGCATCATCGGCGCCGGGATCTTCTCGCTGGCCGGAGCGGTGGCCAACCAGACCGCCGGACCGGCGGTGCTGTTCTCGTTCCTCATCGCGGGCGTGGCCAGCGCCGCGGCGGCGTTCTCCTACGCCGAGTTCGCCGGCCTGATCCCGCGCGCGGGTTCCGCCTACACCTACGGCTATGCGGTGCTCGGTGAATTCGCCGGCTGGTTCATCGGCTGGGACCTGCTGCTGGAATACACCGCCATCGTGTCCGTGGTGGCGATCGGCATTTCCGGCTATTTCAACGACCTGCTCGGTTTTCTGGGCATCGAGCTTCCGCTGTGGATGTCCGGCGCTCCGGGCACCGAGCCGGAGGGGGTGCCCGAGGGCTCGTACGTGGTCAACCTGTTCGCGGTGCTGCTCTGCGTGCTGATCGCGTTCGTGCTGAACCGGGGCATGAGGAGCGCCGCGCGATTCGAGACCTCACTGGTCTACCTCAAGGTCGGTGTGGTGCTGCTGGTGATCGTCGTCGGCGCGTTCCACATCGACGCGGGCAACTGGGATCCGTTCGCCCCGTTCGGCCTGGCGGGCGCGCTCACCGGCGCGGCGACCGTGTTCTTCGCGGTCTTCGGGTACGACGCGATGTCCACCGCGGCGGAGGAGTCCAAGGACTCGCAGCGGCACATGCCGAAGGCGATCATCTACTCGCTGATCATCTCGATGGTGCTGTACGTGCTGGCCTGCCTGGTGCTGACCGGCATGGTCAACTACACCGAGATCGACACCGAGGCGGCGTTCTCCAGCGCGTTCGCCACCATCGGCCTCGACTGGCTCGGCCTGATCATCGCGGTCGGCGCCATCCTGGGCATCCTGACGGTGCTGTTCACCTTCCTCATGGGTGCCGCCAGGGTCGGCTTCGCGATGAGCCGGGACGGCCTGCTGCCCCAGTGGCTGTCGAAGACCCACCCGACCCGCAAGGTGCCCACCCGCACCACGTGGCTGCTCGGCGTGGTGTCCGCGGTCATCGCAGGCTTCCTGCCCATCGCCGAAGCCGCCGAGCTGACCAACATCGGCATCCTGCTGGCGTTCGTGGTGGTCTGCACCGCGGTGGTGGTGCTCCGCTACCGCCGGCCGGACCTGCCGCGCAACTTCCGCTGCCCCGGCATGCCGGTGGTGCCGATCATCGGCGTGGTCTTCTCGATCTGGCTGATCACCTTCCTGCAGCCGGAGACGTGGCTGCGGTTCGCCGTGTGGTTCCTCGTCGGCCTGGTGGTCTACCTGACCTACAGCCGTAAGCGGTCCAAGCTGAACGAGCTGCGGCCGGACGAGGTTTCCGGCGGCAAGTAGGAGCACGCGCACCGAAGACCCCGGCGCCCGGGCGCCGGGGTCTTCGTCACCTGCCGGGCCCAAGGGGAGCAGGTTGGCCGCAATCGTGCACCGGAGGTCGCAGCCGGCGGCGAATAATGACCGCATGGCAGACCTCGATGCGGCAGCACGGTTGACGGAACTGCAGGCCGGTTGTACCCCGGACGACGCCTTGGCGCTGTTCGACGCCTTGCCGACGGTGCGTTCGGTCGACCTGACCGGGCGCTGGACCGGTTCGGAACTGCGCACCGGGCATCCGATGGACGGCCTGCTGACCGCCTCCGGCTGGTACGGCAAGCAGTTCGACAGCACCGAGGACGTGCACCCGCTGCTGTTCTCGGCCGACGGCGAGGTGTTCGCGGTCGAGCCGCGGAAGCTGCCGGTCGCGGTGGCCGACCGGATCCCGCTGCCGGTGATGGAACGGGTCCGCCGGGCGTTGCCGGTGCTGCGGCCGGTGCTGCGCACCCGCAAGCCGCGGGCCCGGCTGCGGGACGTGGAGTTCCGCGGCAAGGTCAGCGCGGCGATGATCTACGACCACCTGCCGATCATCGACGTCTTCCGGCGGGTGGACGAGGACACCCTGCTGGGCGCGATGGATCAGCGCGGGGCCGAGCAGCTGTACTTCTTCGTGCTGCGCCGGGAACGCTGAGCGTTCCCGGGCGACGCGGCGCATCCTGTCGGCGGTCGGTCGCCTGCCGCCTCGCTGGGCTGTGATCGGTCGTGGTGATCCGTCGGATCGTCGTTCGAGCCCAGCGGGCATGGCGGCAGGCGCCGCTTCGCCGGGGCTAGACCAGGCCTGCCTTGCGCAGCGCCTCGGCCATGGCGCCCTGTGGCCTGGCTTCCCGCTGTCGGCCGCGCCGACCCTGATTGCCCGGTTTGCGCTGGCCGCCGGTGCGCCGCTCATTGCGGGAACGCTGGGCGGGTTTCCCCGGCTCGTCCTCGAGCCGCATGGTCAGCGAGATGCGTTGCCGCTCGGGATCGACGTCCAGCACCTTCACCCGGACCACGTCGCCGGACCGCACGACGTCTCGCGGGTCCTTGACGAAAGAGTCCGACATCGCCGAGATGTGCACCAGGCCGTCCTGGTGCACGCCGACGTCGACGAATGCGCCGAACGCGGCCACGTTGGTGACCACGCCTTCGAGCACCATGCCCGGCTTGAGGTCGGTCAGCTGCTCGACGCCGTCGGCGAACCGCGCCGTGGTGAACGCCGGGCGCGGGTCCCGGCCCGGCTTGTCCAGCTCGGCCAGGATGTCGGTGACGGTGGGCAGGCCGAACCGGTCGTCGACGAACTGCTGCGGGTCGAGCTTGCGCAGCACCGTGGTGTTGCCGATCAGCTCCTTGATCGGCATCCGGGCGGTTTCGGCGATGCGCCGCACCACCGGGTAGGCCTCGGGGTGCACCGCCGAGGCGTCCAGCGGGTCGTCGCCGTCGGGGATCCGCAGGAACCCGGCGCACTGCTCGAACGCCTTCGGGCCGAGCCGCGGCACGTCCTGCAGCGCCTTGCGGGAACGGAACGGCCCGTTGGCGTCCCGGTGCGCCACGATGCTTTCGGCGAGCGTGGGGCCGATGCCCGACACCCTGGCCAGCAGCGGCACCGACGCGGTGTTGAGGTCCACGCCGACCGCGTTCACGCAGTCCTCGACCACGGCGTCCAGTGAGCGCGCCAGCGCGACCTGGGAGACGTCGTGCTGGTACTGGCCGACGCCGATGGATTTCGGCTCGATCTTGACCAGCTCGGCGAGCGGGTCCTGCAGCCTGCGGGCGATGGAGACGGCGCCCCGCAGCGACACGTCGATGTCGGGCAGCTCCCTGGCGGCGTACTCGGAGGCGGAGTAGACCGACGCCCCGGCCTCGGACACCATCGCTTTGGTCAGCTTCAGCTCCGGGTGACGGCGGATCAGCTCGCCGACCAGCTTGTCGGTCTCCCGGGACGCGGTGCCGTTGCCGATGGCGATCAGCTCGATGCCGTGCTTGACGGCCAGCTCGCGCAGCGTGGCCAGGGCCGCCTCCCACTGCTGCTGCGGCTGGTGCGGGTAGATGGTGGCGGTCTCCAGCAGCTTGCCGGTGCCGTCCACCACGGCCACCTTGACACCGGTGCGGTAGCCGGGGTCCAGGCCGATGGTCGGGCGGGTGCCCGCGGGCGCGGCCAGCAGCAGGTCGCGCAGGTTGGCCGCGAACACCCGCACCGCCTCCTCCTCGGCGAGCTGCCGCAACCGCATGCGCAGGTCGATGCTCAAGTGCAGGTGGATCTTGGTCCGCCACGCCCAGCGCGCGGTGGTCAGCAGCCACGAGTCCGCCGGGCGGCCCTGGTCGGCGATGCCGAACCGGGCGGCGACGAGCCGCTCGTACTCGGCGCCGGTGTCCGCGAGCTCGCCGTCCGGGGTGACCGGCTCGTCCGGCGCCATGGTGAGCTCGAGGATCTCCTCCTTCTCGGCGCGGAACAGCGCCAGGATCCGGTGCGACACCAGCTTGGTGAACGGCTCGGAGAAGTCGAAGTAGTCGGCGTACTTGGCGCCCTCGGCCTCCTTGCCCGGGCGCACCTTCGACACCAGGTAGCCGTGCGTCCACATCCGCTCACGCAGCTCGCCGACCAGGTCGGCGTCCTCGGCGAAGCGTTCGACGAGGATGGCCCGCGCGCCGTCCAGCGCGGCCTTGACGTCGGCCACGCCCTTGTCCGCGTCGACGTACTGCTCCGCGGTCGCCTCCGGGTCCTGGGTGGGGTCGGACAGCAGTGCGTCGGCCAGCGGCTCCAGCCCGGCTTCCTTGGCGATCTGGCCCTTGGTGCGCCGCTTCGGCTTGTAGGGCAGGTAGATGTCCTCCAGGCGGGCCTTCGAGTCGGCCGCCATGATGCGCGCCTTCAGCTCGTCGGTGAGCTTGCCCTGCTGGCGGATGGACTCCAGGATCGTGGCCCGCCGCTCCTCCAGCTCGCGCAGGTAACGCAGCCGCTCGTCGAGCTGCCGCAGCTGGGTGTCGGTCAGCCCGCCGGTGACCTCCTTGCGGTAGCGGGCGATGAACGGCACGGTCGCCCCGCCGTCCAGCAGTTCCACCGCTGCGGCGACCTGGCGCGGGGTCACCTCGAGTTCGTCGGCGATGCGTTGATGGATGGCGGTCTGGACGGTCGGTGTCACGCTTGCCCCTTCTGCTTGCCTGGTACCGGCGGCATTCTCACCGAGATCGACTTGACGGCGTGCACCGGCCCGGCGTTTGCCCGACGGGCGGCCCGGACGCGGGCGGAGGCGGTCAGCGTCGTCCGGCCCCGACGACGCGCAGCGCCAGGTCGGCGTAGAAGTCGGCGATCTCCTCCGGGGTCCACGAGCCGTCGTCGCGGTACCACCGGGCGATGTCGATGCCCAGCGACAACACCGCCATCGCCGCCTTCGCCGGATCCGGGGTGTCGAACACGCCGGCGTCCACGCCGTCCTGGATCATCGCCTGCACGTCGAGCCGGATCTGCCGCCGGATGGCCGAGATCTCGGCCAGGTGCTCCCGGCTCAGCGCGTTCAGCTCGTAGTTGACGATGCGCGCGCGGGTGTGCTCGCGGGCGTGGTGCAGCGCGAACGCCCGCATCACCGCCGCGAGCCGCGCCGCCGGGTCGTCCGTGGAGTCCGCCGCCTGGCGGATCACGGCGACGGTGTCGTCGTGGCCGACCCGGGAGATCAGGTAGAGCAGGTCTTCCTTGCTGCGGTGATGCACGTAGACGGCGGCCGGGCTCATGCCCGCGGCCGCCGCGATGTCACGGGTGCTGGTGCCGTGGAAACCCCGTTCGGCGAAGGCCGTGACGGCGGCCTCCACCAACCGCGCGCGGGAGGCGCCGGCCCGCGTGTTCTCCGTGCTGCTCATCTGCCGTTCATCGTGCGTCGGGTCTCCACGTCGGCCGGCCGGTGGATGGTGGCGGCGGCACGGTTGACGCCTTCGGCGGCCCCGTGTCAGGGTGAAGCGTAGCACTAAGCGACCGCTTAGTCCGTTGCCGAGCTCAGCGAGGAGCGACATGGGCAAGCCATTCGCCGGACGGACCGCGATCGTGACCGGGGCCAGCAGGGGCATCGGCTTCGCCGTGGCCGAACGCCTGGTCGCCGACGGGGCCAAGGTCGTCGTCACCGCGCGCAAGCCGGAGCCGCTCGCCGAGGCGGTGGACCGGCTCGGCGGCAGCGAGCACGCCATCGGAGTACCCGGGCACGCCGACGACCCCGACCACCAGCGGGAAACCGTCGAGCGGGCCATCGAGGCCTTCGGCGGCGCCGACTTCCTGGTCAACAACACCGGGATCAACCCGGTCTACGGGCCGCTGCTCGACCTCGACCTCGGCGCGGCGCGCAAGATCGTCGAGGTGAACTGCCTGGCCGCGCTGTCCTGGGTGCAGCAGGTACATCGGGCGTGGATGGGCGAGCACGGCGGGGCGATCGTCAACGTGTCCTCGATCGCCGGGCAGCGCCCGGCCCCGGGGATCGGCTTCTACGGCGCCACCAAGGCGATGCTCAGCTACCTCACCCAGGAGCTGGCGGTCGAGCTGGGGCCGCGCGTCCGGGTCAACGCGGTGGCCCCCGGGGTGGTCAAGACGCGGTTCGCCACCAAGCTCTACGAGGGCAAGGAGGACGAGGTGGCGGCCGCCTACCCGCTCAAGCGGCTGGGGGTTCCGGACGACGTCGGCAGCGTCGTGGCGTTCCTGCTGTCCGAGGACGCGGTGTGGATGACCGGGCAGGTGCTGGTCGTCGACGGTGGTGTCACGCTGACCGGCAACGGCATGTGATGTCCGGGCAGCGGATGGTCGTCACCGGCGCGGGCCACGGCATCGGCCGGGCGTTGGCCACCCGGCTGGCCGCCGAGGGGTGCCGGGTACTGGTCAACGACATCGACGCCGGGGCCGCGGAGCAGGTCGCCAGGGAGATCGGTGCCGAGGCAGTGGGCTGCGACGCGGCGTCCGAAGACGGAGTCGCCGAGCTGGTGGCGGCGGCCGGTGACCTGTGGGGCGGGGTCGATGTGTGGTTCGGCAACGCCGGTGTCGAGCGTGGCCGCGGGCTCCAGGCGAGCGAGGCCGACTGGGCGGCGTCGCTCGAGGTGAACCTGCTTGCCCACGTACGAGCTGCCCGGCTGCTGATGCCCGAGTGGCTGGAGCGTGGCCACGGGCGCTTCGTGGTGACGGCATCGGCCGCCGGGCTGCTGACCATGCTGGGCAGCCCCACCTACTCGGCGAGCAAGCACGCCGTGGTCGCGTTCGCCGAGTGGCTGTCGGCGACCTACCGGCACCGGGGCATCGTCGTGCAGGCGGTCTGCCCGCAGGGTGTGCGAACCCGGATGGTCGAGCAGGCCGGGCCGATGAAGGCGGTGCTGGAGCACGACGGCATCCTGCCGCCGGAGCGCGTCGCGGACGCGGTGTGGGAGGCGCTGCACGACGACCGGTTCCTGATCCTCCCGCACCCGGAAGTGGCCGCCTACTACGCGGCGCGGGCGCAGGACACCGACCGCTGGCTCGCCGACATGAACAAGGTGCAGCAACGCATGGAGGCGCTGGAACGATGAGCGAATCCGACCCGCTGGCCGACGTCCGTGCGAGAGTCGCGGCGCTGCTGGCCGAACACGACCCCGCGACCACCGACCGGCTGGAGTTCCTTCGTGCGCGGTACGACGCCGGCCTGGCATGGGTGCATTTCCCGCCCGGGCACGGCGGGCTGGGCTATCCGCGTGACCTGCAAGCGGTGGTGGACGCGGAGCTGGCCGCCGCGGGCGCCCCGGACAACGACCCGGCGGGCAACGCCATCGGGCTGGGCATGGCCGCGCCGACCATCCTGGCGTACGGCACCGAAGAGCAGAAGCGCCGCTACCTGCGTCCGCTGTGGACCGGGGAGGAAATCTGGTGCCAGCTGTTCTCCGAGCCGGGTGCGGGGTCCGACCTGGCGGGGTTGGCGACCAGGGCGGTGCCCGACGGCGACGGGTGGGTGGTCAACGGGCAGAAGGTGTGGACGTCGGCGGCCCACCGCGCGGATTTCGGGATCCTGGTGGCCCGCACCGATCCGGACGTGCCCAAGCATCGCGGGCTGACCTACTTCATCTGCGACATGCACGCGCCGGGCGTTCAGGTGCGGCCGCTGCGGCAGATCACCGGCGAGGCGGAGTTCAACGAGGTCTTCCTGACCGACGTGCGCATCCCGGACAGCCAGCGGCTCGGCGCGGTCGGCGAGGGGTGGCGGGTGGCCACCACGACGCTGAACGCCGAGCGCGTGGCGATCGGGGACGGCCCGACGCCCCGGGAAGGCGGAATGATCGGTGTGGTGGCCAAGGCCTGGCGGGACCACCCGGAGCGGCGCAGGTCCGCGTTGCACGACCGGCTGCTGCGGTTGTGGGTGGAGTCCGAGGTGGCGCGGCTGACCAGGATGCGGCTGCGGCAGAAGCTGGCCGCCGGCCTGCCCGGCCCGGAAGGCGCCACCATGAAGCTGACGTTCGCGCGGTTGAACCAGGCCCTGTCCGGACTGGAGGTGGAGCTGCGGGAGGACGACGGCATCCGGTACGACGACTGGTCGTTCGTGCGGCCGCACCGGGTGAACTTCACCGGCCGCGACGTCGGCTACCGCTACCTGCGCAGCAAAGGCAACTCCATCGAGGGCGGCACGTCGGAGATCCTCCGCAACATCGTCGCCGAGCGGGTGCTCGGCCTGCCCGCCGAACCGCGCACCGACAAGGACGTCCCGTGGAAGGACCTGCCCCGATGAGCGAACTGAACCTGCTCTACACCGACGTGGAGGAGGACCTGCGGGCGTCCGTGCGCTCGCTGCTGAAGGACCGGTGCCCGTCCGCGGCCGTCGCCGCGATGTACGACGGGGACCGCTCGGTGGTCGAGCCGCTGTGGCGCGCGCTGTCCGCCGAGCTCGGGGTGACCGGACTGCTGGTGCCCGAGGCCGACGGCGGGGCGGGGGCGTCCGCCAGGGAAGCGGCCGTCGTGCTCGAGGAGCTGGGCAGGTCGGTGGCCCCGGTGCCGTTCCTGACCAGCAGCGTCGTCGCCACCACGGTGTTGCTCGGCACGAAGAGCGAGTTGCTCGGCCAGCTGGCCGCCGGTGAACGAACGGCGGCGTTGGCCGTTCCGTTCTCCGCTGCTCCCGATCGTGTCGTCCCGTCCGTCCGCGCCGAAGGAAACCGCCTGTACGGCGAGGTGGCCAACGTGGCGGGCGCTGTCGAGGCCGATGTCCTGCTGGTGCCGGTGGCCTCCGACGACGGTTGGACGGTTCATGCGGTGTCCGGCGTCGAGCCGACGCCCGTGACGTCGCTCGACATGACCCGCCAGCTGGCGGACATCCGTCTTGACGGTGTGGCGGCCGCGCCCGTGGTCACCGATGCCGAGGAGGCCGTCCGTGGTGCGTTGCGGGCCGGCGCGGCGCTGCTGGCTTCGGAGCAGTACGGCATTGCGAGCTGGTGCCTGCAGACCACCGTCGACTACCTGCAGCAGCGCCGCCAGTTCGGCCGGGTGCTGGCCGGGTTCCAGGCGCTCAAGCATCGCCTGGCCGATCTGTACAGCGAGACGGAATCCGCGGCGGCCGCCGCCCGTTACGCCGCGGCCGCCCTGGCCGAGGACGACCCCGACCTGCCGATCGCCACCGCGGTTGCGCAGGCCTACTGCGGCGATGTCGCCGTCCGTGCGGCGGAGGAAGCGCTGCAGCTGCACGGCGGCATCGGCATGACCTGGGAGCACCCGGTGCACCTGTATCTGAAGCGGGCCAAGGCCGACCAGGTCGGGCTCGGCACGTCGGATCGGCACCGGGCGGCGCTGGCGGACCTGGTCGACCTGCCCGCATAGCGCTCAGCGCGCCTTGAGCGTGCCGTAGACGATGACGTTGTCGCGGTAGCTGCCGGCGGCGCGGTCGAACGAGCCGCCGCAGGTGATCAGGCGGATCTCCGGGCGGTCGGTGTCGCCGTAGACCTCGTCGGTCGGGAACGCCTTCTTGGGCACCTGCGCCACACGCCGCACGACGAACCTGGCGACGCTGCCGTCGGCGCGTTCGACGATCACTTCGTCGCCGGGCTCGAGGGTGTGCAGCCGGTGGAAGATGCCCGGCTTGCCGCCGCCGTCCACGTGCCCGAGCAGGACCGACGGGCCCACCTCGCCGGGAGTAGGGCTGTACCGGTACCAAGCCGCCTGCATGGGCTGGGAAACCGGCGGGACAGCCAGGGTGCGGTCCTTGTTCAGCCCGACGGGCACCAGCGACGAACGGGCCCCGATGCGCGGGATCGACACCGAGACCGGCGGTGCGGGCGGCATCCCCCGGGGGCTGTTCTCCCGTGCCTGCTCGCCCCGGCCGGAGTGCTCGCTCGCTTGCGCCGGCGACGAAGGGGGCGCCTGGGAACGTTCGGCACCGCTGGAGGCCGCCGACGAGCAGCCCGCTGTGAGACAGAGGGCCAGCGCCGCAGCCACCAACCCGTGACGGCGACGCCGGCCCAGCACTGGTC